>JAFSKT010000139.1 GCA_017448845.1 Lachnospiraceae bacterium | reverse complement strand
GTTGCGTCAAAGGTTACCAGAGGCACGGTTAAAATGACCGGGACCCAGTATAATATCCAGCAGATAATGTCTCTCGGCGGGATCTTTTTCATGTTCTTCCTGACAGAGATGCTTGCCTGCATTTTCTTCTTTGTGAGATTTATTAAATCTTTTTCCCGGAAGATAAAGGATGAGGGCAGGGAAAAACTTGCGGTAACTTTTGAAAGCGCCCTTGGAGAGGCGGGGATCGACAGGATCGATGTGCTTATGCTTATCCATCTTGCAGTTTCCGGTATCTGCCTCACCTATCTCGGGAGAAATGACGGCGCATATCTTTCCTATTATTTAGAGCTTTTTATGCCGGCTCTGATCATAGGCGCCCTTTTATTATTCCACAGAGTCTTCATGATGGCAGAGCGGGATGAGCTTTTCCCCGGAAAGGGGAAAATTGCCGCATCTCTTCTTATTATATTCTTTATCCTGATGGTGGGATTCACGGCCTATCGTTCCACCATGAGGCTGCCGGTTTCCCCTCTTTCCGAAAAGGACTATGAGCAGTGGGCCGCTGCGGAAAAGACTCTTGATGAAAATCCCGGGGATATGTATCTTTACCCCCTGCTCTCTTACTACGGCATAAGGCATGATATTTACGTTTATAATACGGGACAGCCTTTCGTGGTTTCTGAGAAGTTCTATAAAAGCTATCATAAGCATCCCGACAAAATGGAACGCTATCCATATGCGGAAAACATTTTCCAAGCCCATTTTGACTTCAGGGAAAAGATCCTTGAGAAGGTGAGGAGGGGAGATTATTCGGTTGTTTCTTATATAGAAGGAACTGATGAGATCTTTACCCGTGAAGACCTGCTATTAAAATACAGGAAGCAGGGCACATACGAACTCCGCACCGGCCGTCAGGTCTGGTCCACGGAACTCTGGATAAGGAAGTAAGGAAATCCTCGAAAAATTCTTTTTCGGGGATTTTTCATGTTGACAAACGGTGGCGGTGGTGTTATCGTATGGACTGAAAGTATTAGCACTCAAATTAAACGAGTGCTAACACAATAAGCCGGAGAGATATCTATGGAGCTGAACGAGAGAAAAACAAAGATATTGGAGGCCATAATAAGGAATTATCTGGAGACCGGAGATCCGGTGGGGTCCAGGACCCTTTCCAGATATTTAGATATCAAGCTTTCGCCTGCCACAATAAGGAATGAGATGTCCGACCTGGAGGAAATGGGATATATTCTGCAGCCCCATACTTCATCGGGCAGGATCCCTTCAGATAAGGGATACAGGTTCTATGTGGACAGCATGATGGCCGACAGGGAAAAAGAAGTGTCGGACATGCACGACATGGTGGTGGAGAAGGCAGAGGAGCTTTCAGGGCTCTTAAAGCAGGTTGCGAAGCTGTTAGCCGATAACACCAATTATGCGGCCCTTATCTCGTCGCCCCAGCTGCACAGGAATAAGCTTAAATTCCTGCAGCTTTCAAAGGTGGATGACGGAAATATCCTGGCGGTAATAGTGGTGGAGGGAAATATCATCAAGAATAAGATGATAGAAGTCAGCGAGCCTATGGATGACGATACGCTGTTAAAGCTGAACCTCCTGTTAAATACCCACCTAAACGGCCTTAGCTTAGAGGAGATCAATCTTGGGCTCATTACCCTGATTAAGGAAAGGGCCGGTATCCACTCGGATGTGATAGCTTCCGTAATAGATGCGGTGGCCGATGCCATAAGGGCGGACGAGGATCTGGAGATCTACACCAGCGGCGCCAACAATATCTTCAAATATCCGGAACTGGCGGACAATGAAAAGGCCAGCAGTATAATAAGTACATTTGAAGAAAAGAATGAGCTGGGACAGCTTATAAATGAGTCCTTAGCAAAGGACAGAGACAGGGAAGACGGAGAAAAGACCGGGATACAGGTTTATATAGGAAATGAATCCCCCATAGAGTCCATGAAGGACTGCTCGGTGGTAACTGCCACCTACGAGCTTGGGGACAATATGAAGGGCATGATGAGTATCATAGGGCCGAAACGAATGGATTACGAAAAGGTCGCCCACGCTCTGAAGACCTTGCAGGAACAGCTGGATACACTTTATAAAAAATAGATGAGGAGAAAAGAATTGGCTAAGAATAAGAAAAAAGTGGTAGAAGAGGAACTTAAGGAAGCAGACGAGCTCCTCCGTGACAGGGACAGCGAAGGTTCCCCTGAAAAGGAAGCCGGAGAAGAAGCCGGAAAAGAGGAGCCGGAGAACATAGATACCGGAGCTGAAGAGGGAAAGCCGGAAGAACCCCAGAGTAAGGGGGAAGAAAAGGAGCCGGAGGAAGAGAAGGATAAAAGAGATGAAAAGATAGCGGAATTAAATGATAAAAACCTTCGCCTCATGGCGGAATTCGAGAATTTCCGGAAGAGGACCGACAGGGAAAAGGAGCAGATGTTTGAGAACGGAGCCAAATCCGTTATCGAGAAAGTCCTTCCCGTCATAGATAATTTCGAGAGAGCCCTTGATATGACTTCATCCGAAGGGAGCGAAGAGAAAGAAAACGATCCTTTCATGGATGGCATGCAGAAGGTATATCGCCAGCTTATGGATGAGCTTGAAAAGATCGGAGTAAAGCCCATAGAAGCGGTGGGGACGGAGTTTAATCCCGAATTCCACAATGCGGTGATGCAGGTTGACAGTGAGGAATTTGACAGCGGCATCGTAGCAATGGAGATGCAGAAGGGTTATATGTTTAACGACAGCGTTGTCCGCCATTCCATGGTGGGAGTCGCAAAGTAAGTTAAGAAAATCAGGCTGATAACGGCTTAATAAGAGGAATAATAAGGAGGAAGTTAAAATGAGTAAGATAATAGGAATCGACCTTGGAACTACAAACAGCTGCGTAGCGGTTATGGAAGGCGGAAAGCCTACAGTTATTGCAAATGCGGAAGGCGCAAGGACTACGCCCTCTATCGTGGCATTCACAAAGAACGGTGAGAGGCTTGTGGGTGAGCCTGCAAAGCGTCAGGCCGTTACAAATGCGGATCGTACCATCGCTTCCATCAAGAGGGATATGGGTACGGATCACGGCCGTTCGATCGATGACAAGAGATATTCACCCCAGCAGATCTCTGCTATGATACTTTCCAAATTAAAGGCAGATGCGGAAAGCTATTTAGGTGAAAGCGTAAGCGAAGCGGTTATCACAGTTCCCGCATATTTCAATGATGCCCAGAGACAGGCAACAAAGGACGCGGGAAAGATCGCAGGCTTAGAGGTTAAGCGTATCATAAACGAGCCCACCGCAGCAGCTCTGGCTTACGGCCTTGATAATGAAAAAGAGCAGAAGATAATGGTCTATGACCTGGGTGGCGGAACATTTGATGTTTCCATCATCGAAATAGGCGACGGCGTTATCGAAGTGCTTGCTACAAACGGTGACACACATCTCGGCGGAGATGACTTTGACCAGAGAGTTGTTGACTGGATGGTAAAGACCTTTAAGGATAAGGAAGGCGTTGACCTTTCAAATGATCCCATGGCTATGCAGAGGCTTAAGGAAGCTGCCGAGAAGGCAAAGAAGGAGCTTTCTTCTTCAACCACCACCAACATCAACCTGCCCTTCAT
>JAFSKT010000138.1 GCA_017448845.1 Lachnospiraceae bacterium | reverse complement strand
GACGAGGCGGGGATGAATCCCGGCTATTTCTGCCGTTTCTTCCGCAGGATGACCAGCCGCAGCCCCATGGATTACCTTAATTACCAGAGGATAGAGCATGCCTGCTACGAGCTCTCCCATCAGGGAAGGTCTGTAACAGAGGTGGCTTATTCCTGCGGCTTTAATGACCTGTCTTATTTCATCAGGACTTTCAGGAAATACAAAGGGGTCACCCCCGGAAGGTACCGGGAATGACCGCCTTATTAAATCTCATTGTATCGGCTTACAGCCTTTAATCTTTTAAGATAAGTTCCACGGGACAGTGGTCGGATCCGTATATATCCGTATGTATCCCGGCGTTTTCCAATGAATCTTTAAGGGACTCGGAGATCAGGAAGTAGTCAATACGCCAGCCTGCATTGTTCTTTCTTGCATTGGCCCTGTATGACCACCAGGAATAAACCCCTGTAGTATCCGGATTCAGGAAACGGAAGGTATCAATGAGCTTCCCATCTTTCAGCAGGATCGTCATCTTTTCCCTCTCCTCATCGGTAAAACCCGCATTCCTGTGATTTGTGGCAGGATTTTTAAGGTCTATCTCCTGATGGGCAACGTTCATGTCGCCGCATATGATCACAGGCTTTTTCTTCTGCAGATCGTTTATGTATCTTAAGAAAGCATCTTCCCAATCCATTCTGTCATCAAGCCTCAGGAGCTCCTGCTTGGAATTCGGGGTATAGACCGTTATAAGAAAGTATTTATCGTATTCCAGGCAGATTATACGCCCCTCCTTGTCCTCTTTGTAGGCATCCATGCCATAGGTGACATTTAAGGGTTTTACCCTGCTGAATACAGCCGTGCCGGAATAGCCCTTTTTCTCGGCATAATTCCAGAACTGCTCATATTCCGAAGGGATGTCCAGTTCGATCTGGCCCTCCTGCAGTTTTGTTTCCTGCAGACAGAAGACGTCCGCATCAAGGGAAGCAAAGGCCTCGCCAAAATTGCCCTTGCTGACGCAGGCTCTTAATCCGTTTACATTCCAGGATATAAATTTCATATCAGTCTCTGCTGCTCCTTATAATGAAGACTCAACCTTATCGAAGGTCTTCTGAATGCTTGCTGAGGGCTCGGCTGTCACGCTTGAAACCACCACATCAACTATCAAAGCTATGATAAAAGCAGGAAGCAGTTCATAGATCGCAAATGCGCCTCCCATGGGGGCGATAAGGTATTTCCAGACAAATACCATGATACCGCCTGTAAGCATGCCGGCCATGGCGCCTGCCTTGTTTCCCCTCTTCCAGAACATGGCAAGGAGCATAACAGGTCCGAAGGCTGCCCCGAAGCCCGCCCATGCAAAGGAGATAACACGGAATACGCTGCTGTTGGGATCCCAGGCAAGGAAAACAGCAATGAGAGCTATCGCCACTACCGTGGTCCTGGCTATTATCATGGAGGTCTTCTTCTCCATCTTGATGCCGAAGAAGTCCTTCATCAGGTCCTCAGACATACTGCTGGCTGCCGCTAAAAGCTGGGAATCCGCAGTAGACATGGTTGCTGCAAGAATACCGGCCATTACGATACCTGCGATTATCGCGAAGAACACACCGTTCTTACTCATGATATCCGCGATCTTTATGATGACTGTCTCGGAATCAGAGCTTGTTTCAAGCATGGGGATCTTTCCGGCTACTGAAATACTGTAGCCTATGATACCGATAAATACTGCTACTGCCATGGAAACCACTACCCAGACAGCTGCGATACGTCTTGAATATTTTATTTCCTCAGGATTACGTATAGCCATGAAACGTAAGAGGATATGGGGCATACCAAAGTATCCCAGTCCCCAGGCCATGGTGGAAACTATGGGCAGGAAACCGAAGGTGCCCGCTGCCCCGGTAGAAGGATCATAGCCCTGGGTAAGGCTTAAATATCCGGGAAGAGCGGCCGCATTGCTCATTACGGCACCCATGCCGCCGGCCTGTCCTATGCCGAAAACGATGATGACAAGAAGGGCGAAGGTCATGACTATGGACTGGATAAGGTCCGTGGTGGACACCGCAAGGAATCCTCCCAAAACGGTGTATCCCACTATTACGATGGCGCCCACTATCATTGACACATGATAATCCCAGCCAAAGAGGCTGTTGAACAGTGTTCCCACAGCCTTAAAACCGGAAGCTGTGTAAGGTACGAAGAATACCAGGATAACCAATGCCGCAATAAGTGAAAGGTAATGCCTGTCATCCTCATAGCGTCTGGAAAAGAAATCCGGTATGGTGCTGGCTCCGACTTCTTCCGAATATACCCTGAGACGCTTTGCAACTAAAAGGAAATTAAGGTAAGTACCTATAGCCAGTCCTATAACTGTCCATCCCACTTCTGCGACGCCGCAGAGATACGCAAGTCCCGGAAGGCCCATAAGAAGATAAGAGCTCATGTCGGAAGCTTCCGCACTCATGGCGGTAACTACCGGGTGCAGCGCTCTGCCTCCAAGGTAAAAATTCTCAGTATCCTCCCCGCTGCCCTTTTTGCTGAAGTAGACGCCTACGTAGATCGTAAGTCCTAAATACGCAAAAATAACCAGCAGCACACAAATTGCCGATCCTGTCATTTGTTTTCTCTCCTATTTCTCTTTTTTTCAGAAATTCTCTTTTAAGAATTCCTCCACCTTTGCAGCACAGGCGTCCTCATCGTCCCCCTCCACTTTTACGGTGATGGTATCGCCCTGCTTGATCCCCATGCCCATAAGCTTTAAGAGCTTTTTCATATCACAGCTCTTATCGCCCTTTTCTACGGTGATGGTGCTGTTAAAGCTCTTTGCTTCCTTCACCAGCTGTCCTGCCGGACGGGCATGGATACCATTTTCATCAGTTACAGTAAAATTGAATTCCTTCATGACATACCTCCCTATAATTCAATTTCTGAATCCTGTTGCCACTACCTTCTCATGATAAAGTCTTTACTACCTGTCTTGCAATTGACATTTCTTCATCCGTAGGGATCCTGAAGATCTTTACCTTCGACTCCGCTGCGGAGATCATGTCAGCCCCTTTAACATTTTTATTCTTCTCCTCATCTAAAACAACCCCAAGGGCACCGAGGCGCTCGCACACCAGCTTTCTTACAAGCCAGCTGTTCTCACCGATTCCGGCGGTAAATGTAATGGCGTCAACCCCTCCAAGGACCACCACATATGCGCCGATGAATTTTGTTATCGAGTAAGACAGCTTGTTAAGGGCACGTTTTGCGTCCTCATTTCCCTTATCATACTCCTCCGTCAGATCCCTTACGTCGGAGGACAGATAGCCTGAAACCCCGTAAAGTCCCGACTTTATATTCAGGATATCCATAACCTCCT
>JAFSKT010000137.1 GCA_017448845.1 Lachnospiraceae bacterium | reverse complement strand
TTCATCATCCTCTATAAGCTTTTCAAGGGCGTTATAGGCTTCATCCGTAAGGGCCGTGATCCTCCTTAAGTTCTCGGCTGCAGCCCTGCTGCCGTATCCCGCATTCTTTACAGATATCACGGTATCCGAGAGATCCTTCGCATATTTTAAGCAGGCCGGGATTATGGACTTCGTAGCCATGTCTATCATGGTGCGGGCCTCTATATTGATCTCCTTTGCATACTCCTCGTATTTGATCTCTGCCCTGCTCTCCAGCTCCGCCCTGGTAAAGATACCGAAACGGTCAAAAAGCTTCACGGACTTCTCGTCAGAAAGGGCGGGAATAGCATCAAGAACGGACTTAAGGTTCTTTAATCCCCGTCTCTCGGCCTCTTCCACCCACTCCGGAGCGTATCCGTTGCCGTTAAAGATGATCCGCTGATGCTCAGTGGCATATTTCTTAATGAGATCGTGTACAGCTATATCAAAGTTCTCGCTGTTCTCTATGAAATCACAGGCATCGGCAAAGGCTTCAGCCGCAATGGAATTCAAGACTATATTGGGTTCAGCTATGCTGGCGCTGGAGCCCACCATACGGAACTCGAATTTATTACCCGTAAAGGCAAAGGGAGAGGTCCTGTTCCTGTCAGTGGCGTCCTTTGTGATAAGCGGCAGGGTCCTGACACCGGTTTCAAGCTTTTCACCCTTTATGGAACTTGTGGCCATACCGGTGGAAATAAGCTGGCTTATCACGTCCTGCAGCTGCTCTCCAAGGAATACTGAAACTATGGCAGGTGGCGCTTCATTGCCTCCGAGCCTGTAATCATTTCCCAGGGTAGCAGAGGATTCCCGGAGAAGCTCCGCATGCTCATCCACAGCCTTTAAGATACAGGTGAGGACAAGAAGGAACTGCACGTTGTCATGGGGCGTTTTCCCGGGGTCAAAGAGATTGATGCCGTCATCGGTAACTAAAGACCAGTTATCGTGCTTACCGGAGCCGTTCACCCCTGCAAAGGGCTTTTCATGAAGGAGACACATCATTCCCTGTCTCTCAGCAACTTTCTTCATGACTTCCATTATCAGCTGGTTATGGTCCACAGCCATGTTACAGTCACAGAATATGGGTGCCAGCTCATGCTGTCCCGGAGCGGCCTCGTTGTGCTGGGTCTTTGCGGAAACCCCCAGCTTCCAGAGCTCTAAGTTTACCGCTTTCATGAATGCCGCTACTCTCTCCCTTATGGCGCCGAAATACTGGTCGTCCAGTTCCTGTCCCTTGGGGGGCATGGCGCCGAAAAGGGTGTGTCCTGTGTATATGAGATCCTTTCTCTTTAAGAACTTCTCCCTGTCCACCAGGAAGTATTCCTGCTCGGCTCCCACCGATGGAATGACCTTTTTTGAGGTGGTGTTCCCAAAGAGGCGGATAAGCCTCAACGCCTGGGTATTAAGGGCCTCAATGGAACGAAGGAGAGGGGTCTTCATATCTAAGGACTCTCCCGTATACGAGCAGAAAGCAGTGGGAATACAGAGTATGGCTCCCGCTGCATCATGCCTTACAAAGGCAGGGCTGGTGCAGTCCCAGGCCGTATAGCCTCTGGCTTCAAAGGTGGAACGTATGCCGCCTGAAGGGAAAGATGAGGCATCCGGCTCGCTCTTTATAAGCTCCTTCCCGGAAAACTCAACTATGGCTCCCCCTCCTCTTCCGGCAGGGGCTATAAAGGAGTCGTGCTTTTCAGCCGTGATCCCGGTAAGAGGCTGGAACCAATGGGTATAATGGGTTGCCCCCTTCTCTATGGCCCAGTCCTTCATGGCATTGGCGACGACTTCCGCTGTGATGGGGTCTAAGTTCTTACCCTCATCTATGGTCTTCCTGAGCTCCCTGTATACCTTCTTCGGAAGCCTTTCCTGCATCACATTGTCGTTAAAGACATCCTGTCCGAATATTTCGGATATATTTATCGTTTCCATTTCTTCCATAACTTTTCTTCTTTCCTCTTAAATACTTAAGCTGCAACCTTCTGCCACGCCGGCGTCAGGCCATAAGCTCCTTTAAGACTGCAAATAAGGCCTTCATTTCCTCTTCCGTACCGATGGTGATACGGAGGTACTCATTTATTATGGGCTTATTAAAGTATCTTACAAAGATACCCCTTTCCTTAAGTCCTTCAAAAATCCGGCGGGCAAAGTCCGCGGATGATTCCCCGGGCCTCACTCCCTCATGGCGGGCAAAGACAAAATTGGTCTTTGAATCCCCAAAGAGAAACTTAAGCTCTCTTAACTCCTTCTTTGTCTCTTCCCTTGTTTTTATGATCTTTTCCGTGATCTCCTTAAAATAGGCTTCGTCCTCAATGGCAGCCTTTGCAGCCACCAGAGCCGCCGTATTCATGGTATAGGAATTAACGGAATACTTTACGTCGTTTAAGTATTTGATAGCCCTGCTGTTCGCTATGGCATAGCCTGCCCTTATGCCGGCTAAAGCCCTTGATTTACTCATGGTGCGGACAATGATAAGATTTTCATGGTCCTTAAGGAGAGGAAGTACAGTCTCCCCGCCAAAATCGATATAGGCTTCATCTACAACCACCATGGAATCGGGATTTGCTTCAATGATATCCCGTATCACTGAATATTCCTCAGCGATCCCTGTGGGGGCATTGGGGTTTGCCAGCACTATGCCGCCGTTCACCGTATTCAGGTACTCTGTGGGATCCAAGGTAAAATCTTCCCTTAAAGCCACGGTCTTATAAGGGATACCATATACCGAAGCCCACACATCGTAGAAGGAATATGTGATATTCGGAAAGAGGACCGGATCGCTCCCGTTAAAAAAGGTCAAAAAGATCATGGAGAGCACATCATCGGATCCCACCCCTGTAAAAACCTGATCCTCATTAACGCCGTAATGCTCCGCTATGGCAGAATTGAGAGCGGAGCAAAGAGGGTCGGGGTATTTCCGGAGATCTGAGATCTCAAGATTCCTTATGGCCTCCGTCACCTTGGGGGAGGGCGGATAAGGACATTCATTTGTATTGAGTTTTATAACTTTACCCCGGGGCTGTTCTCCCGGGGTATAGGGTATTACCCTTCTTACCTTGTCTTCATATCCCATGATCTGTTCCTTAACTCAACTTAAAGTGCTCCGCAAGTCTCTTAAACCCGGGAAGGGAATTGACTATGGTCTCGTAAGATACGCAGTATGAAAGCCTTACAAAGCCTCCAAGGGCGAAGGAACTTCCGGGAACCACCAGAATGTGCTCCTTTTTAGCCTCGGCGGCAAATTCCTTATCATCCACCGGAGTCTTTATAAAGAGATAGAAAGCTCCCTCGGGCTGCACACATTCAAAACCGTAAGACAGCAGGGCGTCGTAGATCTTATCCCTGTTCTTTTTATAGAAAGCTATATCCGCCTTTTCATCAAGGCACTCTGCCACCACCTTCTGGAAGAGGGAAGGGGCGTTAACGCAGCCGAGAACGCGGTTTGCGATGGTGACTGCGGTAAAGAGGTCCTCCTGGTCCGCTGCCTCGTCGGGGATAACCAGGTATCCTATCCTCTCTCCCGGCAGAGACAGGGTCTTTGAAAATGAATAGCAGACTATGGTGTTGGCATAATACTTCGTCACATAGGGAACCTCAGCATCGGTGTAAACCAGCTCCCTGTAGGGCTCGTCCGAAATAAGGAAGATCTCGGTGCCGAATTCACGCTGCTTTTTCTCAAGTATTTCCGCTATGCCCTTTATGGTGTCCTCAGAATAGATGACTCCTGTAGGGTTATTGGGGGAATTTATTATAAGAACCCTGGTGTCTTTACTTATCTTGCTTTCCAGATCGGAAAGGTCCGGCTGGAAGGTCCGGTGGTCGGTATTTACCGTATTTAAGACTCCGTCATAGTTTGTCACATAGTTCTTATATTCCACGAAATAGGGAGCAAAGGTCAGAACCTCTTCCCCGGGATTTATAAGGGCCTTCAGGGCACAGTTAAGTCCCGAAGCCGCTCCCACCGTCATCATGATGTTATTCTCATGGAAGGCCGTGCCGAATTTCTTATTAATGGAATCCGCAACCTTTGCACGAACCTCGGGATAGCCCGCATTATTCATATAGCCGTGGATATAGAGGGGATCTTCCTTTTCAAGAAGGGATATGGCTGCCTCTTTTACCTTTGCCGGCGCAGGCACGTTTGGGTTTCCAAGGGAAAAGTCATATACATTCTCCTCCCCGAACTCCCGTGCCATATTCCGTCCCTCTTCGAACATCTGCCTGATGACGGAATTATTATTAACAAGTGACTGCATCTTTTTCGAAATCATTTTATTTCACTCCTGTCACTGATCCGAGATCGGTGACCGTAAATTATTTATTTTCTTCCTGATCGTCGTTAAGCTTCTTTATTGAAGGCCAGTACCTTAATACAGCCTTACCCACTATCTTATCCTTTGAGAGGAAGGTATTCTGCCAGTATCTGGAGTCGGCGGAATTATTTCTGTTGTCACCAAGCATGAAATAATGGCCCTCGGGAACTGTATAGGGTCCGAAATCTCCCTTTGTATCGGTTGTGAGATAGGGCTCATCCATCTTCTGTCCGTCGATATAAACTCCGTTATCGTGGATCTCAACGGTCTCCCCGGGCATTCCGATGACTCTCTTGATATAGAGGATCTTTTCATCATCCGGGAATTTGAAGATTATGATGTCTCCCCGTACCGGATCGTTGTTCTTATACGCAAGCCTTAACCCAAGCACCCGGTCATCGGTCATTATGGTCTTTTCCATGGAAGAAGAGGGAACAGTGGCATTGACTATGATGAAGTTATTGATGAAGAGCGCCACCAATACTGCCGCGATTATGGTTACTATCCATTCCACTATCTCTCTTTTTACATTTTTCTTCTCTGACATCTTACCCTATCTCCTGCTTTTATTTATTCTGATATGATCCTTATTAAGGACATGAACAGTATAGCACGCATTAAAAAATCCCGCTATGCTTATCACCTATCTCTTTGCTGAATTTTTCGGCGCCCCTTCTGTTTAAGTGGTTATTATCGCCGAAAAATGAGTTGTCATACACCGGAATTTCCTTTTCCACAAAGGATCCCGGGTACCTTGACTCCATGGAATCCATATATTCCCTGTAGCCCTTTTTGAATTCCTCTGTTATCTCCTGCCCTGAGGCTTCGTTCACAGGGGCCTGCTCTATTATGATATTGACCCCCGCATCCCTTAAGGAATCAAGGAGCTTTATATAATAGGCGTCAACCATGGGGGACAGATCGAATTCCGGATGATGGGTCTCGTAATTCAGCTCCGCATTCATCTCCTCTTCCCCAAAGTGGGTATATCCCAGGGCCTGCCTTAATTCCCTGTATTTCTCCTCATTTGCGGCCCTGTTTTTCACAAAGCGGGCCGTATAAACCTGATCCAGATATTTATTTGGCAGCCGGAGCCTGAAGGACAGAAGATCTGCGATCCAACCGTTATAGATCATCTTATCCTCCCCGTATTTAATAGCATCCGCTTCCACAGCCAGGATCTCCCCGGGGCTCAAATAGTTATAGTACAGCGTCTGGTCCCAGTTGTCCATATCACAGAAATGGTAGGGCGCAAAGATCAGTACCGCATTCTCAGGAGCCTCATGGGATTTAAGGTAATTCCCTGCGGCATGGTACATCTCCACGGGAGTCGCGCCGCCTATGGCGATATTATAGACCTTTTCCTCATGGCTTAAATACTCCGGGATAAGGCTGGATTTCGCCCGGGAATCCCCGATTATCACTGTTTCCGGCTCTTTCTCAAAGGACAGGTTCCTTACCGCATCCTTTTCCTCTGCCCACATGGGGTATTCCACCGACATATAGGCCATGGGCTCCTTAAGGCAGAAGGCCGAAAGAAGGATGAGGGGCAGGGCCAGCAATATGAACTTCGTAAAAAGCTTCATAAATGTATCCATAAAACTTACCTTCGCCTCTTAAGGCGTGAGGACTGTTGTCAGAATGCGTAGTAAATAAATTTAGCCGCACCGATATTGGCGCTGAGCAGGATCGAAACCGTGAGGAAATAATAAACTCCCCAGCGTATATACCATTTTGATCCGGTAACAAGTTCAAAAACATCTCCCTTTTTCTCCCTTATGATATCCGTTACCAGAAGTACAAATACCATGAAAAGAGCTATAAGAAGGTTTAAGGTCCCGAGCCCAAGCGCTGAAGGGCTGAAGCCTGAAAGGC
>JAFSKT010000136.1 GCA_017448845.1 Lachnospiraceae bacterium | reverse complement strand
TCCAAAGGGGAATAAGATTCCCTTAACAAGCTGTAAAACGGACACAATATCTTTGTAGGAATACTTTTCCAGAAACCAGACCGTGTCGGAGTATAAATATACAAAAACGAAACACCACACCGATAGCAGCTTTATTACTCTTTGATCCTTATCCCAAGCGCATTTCAGCAAAGGGAACATTATATATATTGCCAGCAGTTCATATAAGAACCATAAGTGTTCGGAATAAACATGAAATGGACTATCTATATTTTTGCCAAGCAAATATTGGGCTATCTGCGTGAATGAAAAAACAGAGAATCCGAGTCTGTGGAAGATTAATCCCAGGATCAGATACAGAAGACGCCAAGTTACTATCGTTAAGGCTATTACTCCGGTTTTTTTCAAATGTTTTTCAAGAGAGTAAGTTGGAGAATTAAACAGAAGAGCACCATTTGCTAAAAAGAACAGTGGAACAGCAATGGTTGTTGTCAACTGGAGTGCGATATTAGCCGCAACACTCTCACCTGCAACAACTCCATGACAAAATATAACCATGAAAATTGCTATGCTCTCAATAAAATCAATGTAGGTATGACGTTTCAAGTTCTTGAATCTCCATTATATTTTTATGTATTACTGATAGTACTAGTATGCCGGATTTCGTTAAAAAGGAGCCGCGTCACGGCTCCTTTTCCGTATATCCATTTTGTAGTGTTTATTCGTTCTTGATGAAGAGATCCCTGTACCAGCTGAGGGCGTTCAGGTAAGCTTTGTAGACGGTGTTCATGTCGATATCGTCCACTACCATGCGGCGGCAGACCTCGATGAATTCGGCGTTCTCATAGAGACGGACGAACTCGATGACCGGCGCCAGCTCACCCTTGCCGCTTATAAGGGCATCGTTTATGTTCTTGGCTACATGGAGCATCTTCAGGGCTTCATCCATGGGCTTGTCCAGCATGATATCTATGCAGGAGAACAGTCCTGTGAGGAAGAGCTCCGATGCAAACCCGCCGATATTGAATACCGGAGCTAAGTTTTCCGCGAATTTTGCCCTTACCATGGACATTCTGGTGATCTCACTGGGCTTGTCCGCGCAGAGTTCCTTGGTTACTGCGGTATTGATCCAGCGCTTCAGCTCCTTCTGTCCCAGCATTGCTGCCGCGTGGCGGACTGAAGTGATCTCGGAATTGATGGCGATGTGGTTTACTATCTCTAAAAGGGAGATCACAAGGCCGGCATCGCGTCCGATTACGTCTGCAGCGTCTGTCAGATCGAAGTCCGGAGCATTTACCACATTTAAGAGCTCGATATAGTTGACCTTTAAGGGGTTAACCTCTTTTTCATTGGAAGTAACGGGGAGACGGAAGAACTCACCCTCGTAGAGATCGTACTTTCCGTCGGCGCTCAGGGCGGAGTAGTCTTCCTGGCTGTTCACGTTTACAGCAACCAGCTTCATATCCGGATAGAGCTTTGAGAAATAGATCTTCGCCTTGGAGATCACGATCTTCTTGTGGTCTAAGAGGACATAGTCGCATTCCGTAAGAATGGGCCTGTAGGATTCAAAGAGATCCACAGTGAGCTTCCTGATGGCGATGCGGAATCCCTGGGCCTTAAGGAGTTTTATCCTTTTTACATAGTCGTCGTCCGGGGTTACGGATTTATCTAAAAGAAGTACAACCCTGTTTTTGGGAACCGTGCACTGTCCGGCAATGTCTGTAAATATACCGATATTGTCCACCGGTACGAAAACATCTTTTTCGTCAGACAGAACGGCAGCCCCCATACTGCCTACGACTTCCAGACCGGAAATCCTGCCCACGCCGTTGTATCTTGCGCCTACTGCGATATCCGGACTTAAGAAAGGGTTCTCCTTTTCGGAGAAAACAGAGTAGGCCTTGACTGTCATTTTTTCATTAAAAAGAGGCATGAGTGCTGCTAACATATTATTCTCCCTTCAAGCCGCTCAAAAAGGCATAACAGGCTTTTTGGCGATATTTCAATATGATTATACAATATTTTCGTGCATTATGCTATTATCTGATGAATTTTTTTATTATCTTTATTACTGTTGCAGATAAAGTTGACAGTTTATGATTAAATCAATATTATAGATAACGGATTTTTGGAGGGAGAATGCTTAAGTATATTATAAAACGTATTTTAATGGGTATTTTGACAGCTTTTATAGTTGCCACCCTTACTTTCTTTATTATGAACCTTGTTCCGGGAGGTCCTTTCCTGTCGGAAAAAGCCGTGACGCCTCAGGCTCAGGCGGCCATGGAGGCTAAATATGGGTTGGATAAGCCCCTGTTCATGCAGTATCTCACCTATATGGGAGACCTGCTCCACGGCGATATGGGTGTTTCAATTAAAAAGAGGGGATTTACCGTAAATGACATTATCGGCAATAAGTTTCCCGTATCCGCAAGGCTTGGCGGTCTTGCCGTGCTGGTTGCCGTATGCATCGGAGTTCCTCTTGGTTCCATTGCGGCTTTCAAGAGAGGAAAGACTCTGGATAATATCATAATCGTCTTTTCCACAGCGGGTATAGCCATACCCAGTTTCCTTACATCTACACTCATGATGTATTTTCTTTCCGTAAAGCTTAAGCTCCTGCCCTCTTTAGGGCTGGACGGTCCGGCAAACTATATCATGCCGGTCATTGCACTGTCCCTTTATCCCACCTGCTATATTGCAAGGCTTATGCGCTCATCCATGCTGGATGTTATCGGCCAGGATTATATGCGTACCGCCAGGGCAAAGGGTGTAAGTACATTTAAGTCCATTTTCAAACATGCGCTGAGAAATGCCATTCTGCCTGTAGTCACCTATCTTGGACCATTGCTTGCCTCTCTTATGACAGGCAGCTTCATAATAGAAAAGATCTTCACGATCCCGGGGCTGGGGCACGAGTTTGTAAGCGCCATTCCTTCCAGGGATTATCCTCTGATAATGGGAACCACCATCTTTTTTGCATGTTTCATAATCATGATGAATGTGCTGGTGGATATTGCATATGCGTTCATTGATCCCAGGATCAGGCTGAAATAAAGAGGTAAAGATTTTGGGAAATATTAAGAATCCTTTGTCACTTCAACTGAATACTGATGATTTCCTTCCTGCTTCCATGGATGAAAAGGAATCCTTAGTCATAATGCGTGAATCCGTTGGATTCTGGCAGGACGGATTTCGCAGGTTCAGGAAAAATAAGATAGCCATGACGGCTTTCGTCATTGTTATGCTTATCCTTATACTGGCATTTATCGTACCGCCCTTCTATCCCTATGCTTACGAGCAGCAGATCAAGGGATCGGAACGTTTAGGTGTTATGGAGTATTCCGTTAAGGAAATGGAAAAAATAGCGGCGGGAGAGAGCGTATTCCCCCACTTCCTTGGTACGGACCAGAACGGAAGGGACTATACCATCCGCGTGCTGGTGGGAGCCAGGGTATCGATGACCGTGGGAATCATCGCATCAGCCCTTATCCTTCTCATAGGTTCGGTTTACGGCGCAGCAGCCGGTTATTTCGGAGGCACCGTGGATATGGTGATGATGAGGATAGTGGATGTCCTCTATACCGTGCCGGATGTGCTGATAATCATTCTTCTGGCACAGGTATTAAAATTTCCGCTGCAGAATCTGTCGAAGACACCGGGATTCGGATGGATCACGGCGCTGGGGCCGAATATGGTATCCATGTTCCTGGTATTTGCCCTGCTCTACTGGGTGGGAATGGCCCGTATCGTCCGGGGACAGATCATGGTACTTAAGCAGAATGAATATGTTACTGCGGCAAAGGCTCTTGGAGCTACGGACGGAAGGATAATAAAGAAGCATCTTATAACGAACTGCATAGGTACGCTTATAGTTACCACCACATTGCAGATCCCTTCATCCATCTTTACGGAATCCTTCCTTAGTTTCCTGGGACTCGGAGTACAGGCACCCATGCCTTCCCTGGGATCCCTTGCTTCCAATGCCCTGAACGGACTGCAGACCTATCCGGAGAAGCTTTTTGCTCCGGCATTTATGATCTTTATAATCATTTTGAGCTTTAACCTTCTGGGTGACGGCCTCCGTGATGCCTTTGACCCGAAGATGAAGAAATAAAGGAGTTTTTCGACAATAAATGGACGGCAATTTGGTTGACATAAAACATGAAAAGCTTTCCTTCTTTACCCCTGTAGGGGAGGTAAAGGCACTGAACGATGTCTCTATCTGCATGAAAGAGGGAGAAGTCCTTGGTATAGTGGGAGAGTCCGGTTCCGGAAAATCCGTGACCGCTTATTCCCTTATGGGGCTCACAGCCGATAACGGAAAGATAGTGGGCGGAGAGGTGAATTTCAACGGACACAGGATCGACCTTCTGACCGAGAAGGAAATGAGAAAGATCCGCGGCAAGGAGATAAGCATTATCTTCCAGGATCCCATGACTTCCTTAAATCCGGTATATACCATAGGAAACCAGATAGAGGAGGCAGTCCGGGTACACGGCGATAAGTCTGCGGCCGAGGCAAAAGCAAGGGCAAAGGAACTCCTTGACCTGGTTGGCATCAACGAACCGGAAAAGCGCTTAAAGCAGTATCCTCACGAGCTTTCCGGCGGAATGAGGCAGAGAGTCATGATAGCCATAGCCCTGGCCTGCGAGCCGAAGCTCCTGATAGCGGATGAGCCCACAACGGCTCTTGACGTTACCATTCAGGCTCAGATCCTGGATCTTATGAATGAATTAAAGAAGAAGCTGGGCATGGGGATCATGCTGATAACCCATGATCTGGGTGTTGTGGCTTCCATGTGTGACAATATCGCAGTTATGTATGCGGGAGAAATAGTGGAATACGGTTCCGCTGATGATATCTTCTATGAGCCGAAGCATGAATATACAAAAGGTCTCTTAAGATCTATCCCAAAATTCCAGGAGAAGGAGTATTCTGCACTGGTTCCCATTGAAGGACAGCCTGTGGACCTCCTGAATCCCCCGAAGGGATGCCCCTTTGCTCCCAGATGCGAATCCTGTATGAAGATATGCCTCAGGGAAAAGCCTGACAGAACGGAATTCGGCGAGCACCACTACGCCAGATGCTGGCTCCATGCCAAGGCCGCGTTCGAAAGTGATCAGGGAGGTGACAAATGAGTGACATTCTTCTTGATATAAAAGGGCTTAAGCAGTATTTTCCCGTTGCAGGCTCCAAAAATGTGGTAAAGGCCGTTGATGACGTAAGCTTTTATATTAAAAAGGGCGAGACCTTCGGTCTGGTAGGAGAGTCCGGATGCGGAAAGACCACTACAGGGCGGTCGATCCTCCGGCTTATAGAGCCCACCGCAGGAAAGATAAGCTACGACGGCGAAGTCTTATTTGACAGCGAAAGCGGTAAGAAGGCGGATATGCTGCCCTACCGCAGAAAGATGCAGATAGTTTTCCAGGATCCCTATGCTTCCCTTGATCCCCGTATGACAGTGGGAGATATCGTAGGGGAGGCTTTAGATATCCATAATCTCTGCAGCGATAAAAAGGAAAGATATGACAGGATAATCGGCCTTCTGAAGAGAGTAGGGCTGAATTCCGAGCATGCCAACCGCTATCCCCACGAGTTTTCGGGAGGACAGAGACAGAGGGTAGGTATTGCCAGGGCTTTGGCGGTGGATCCGGAGTTCATTGTCTGCGATGAGCCGGTATCTGCCCTTGATGTTTCCATACAGGCCCAGGTTGTTAATATGTTTGAGGAATTGCAGAGAGACCTGAAGCTCACCTATCTCTTTATAGCCCATGATCTTTCTGTGGTAAACCATATTTCCGACAGGATAGGCGTTATGTATCTCGGGCATATGGTGGAGCTGGCGGAATCCGAGGAGCTTATATTCCATTCGGTCCATCCCTACACCCGCTCCCTTATCTCCGCAGTACCCATAGCGGATCCGAAGGTTGCCAGAGCGTCAAAGAGGATCATCCTTCAGGGAGATGTGCCGAGTCCCGTAAGTCCGCCGAAGGGATGTGCTTTCTGCACACGCTGTCCTTTTGCCGACGAAATATGTACTTCCGAGCAGCCGGCGTTTGAAGAGATATCCTCAGGCCATTTCTGTGCCTGCCATCATAAGGATCTTGCTTCGAATATCGATAAGCCCGGAAAGAAACTGGTAATCGTATAACCTAAGGTCATTCCCCGTAAGGGATTGATATAATGGGCGTATTTCACAGCCCGTAACGGATACGAAAGTATCTTTGTGTTTATTAAGGAGGAAATATGAAAAAGAGTATTGCATTACTACTGACAACAGCACTCGTAATTTCAACTGTTCTGTCAGGCTGTGGCGGCTCAAACAGCGGAGCAGCTGCAGGAGGAAGCGCAGCTGATGCAGGAAGCACAGCTGATACCGGAAGCGCTGCACCGGCCGATACCGGCTCCACAAGCGGTGGAACAAGCATTGATGTACAGGTAGGTCCCTCACCCGAGACCATTGACCCTGCACTTAACTCTGCCGTTGACGGCGCAAACATGATCATTCACGCTTTTGAGGGACTGTTAAAGTTCGACAAGGACAACAACATCGTTCCCGGTGTGGCTGAGAGCTATGAAGTAAGTGATGACGGCATCACATGGACCTTCCATTTAAGGGACGGTCTCAAGTGGTCTGACGGTTCTGATCTTACAGCTGAGGATTTCGTTTATTCCTGGAAGAGGGTTGCGGATCCCGAGACAGCAGCTCCTTACGGCTACGACCTTTTGAACTACATAAAGGGCTATGAGGAAGCAGAGGCAGGAAACGTAGATGCTCTTGCAGTTTCCGCTCCCGATGCCAAGACCTTCGTGGTTGAGCTCAATAACCCCTGCGTATACTTCGATAAGATCTGTGCATTCGCAGTTCTTGTTCCTGTTCAGAAGGCTACCATCGAAGCTAACGGAGAAGCATGGACAACCGATCCCGCCACCTACATCACCGACGGTCCTTACTATATGACCGAATATACAGACGGTGCACAGATCGTGTTCCAGAAGAACCCCAACTACTGGGATGCCGGAAGCATAACCTTTGATACCATCGTATGGCATCTTATCGAGGATTCAAATGCTGCTTATGCTGCATATCAGAACGGCGATATCTCCATGATAAAGGATGTTCCCACAGAAGAGATACCTTCTCTTGAAGGAAACAGCGAGTTCAACGTAGCTCCTATCATGGGTACCTACTATGTAACCTTCAATACACAGAAGGCTCCTTTTGACAATCAGAAGGTAAGGGAAGCTCTTTCACTTGCGATCGACAGGGAATATGTTGCCGGAACCATCATGCAGGGCACTTACACAGCAGCTAAGAACTTTGTAGGCCCCGGCGTTTCAGATGAGGCTCCCGGATCTTCCTTCGAAGAAGAGACCACCAAGAAGTACGGCGATCACTTCAACGTCGGTAATTATGATGCAGACCTTGAGAAGGCTAAGCAGCTGCTTGCAGATGCAGGCTATCCCAACGGAGAAGGTTTCCCCGAGTTTGCATATCTTACAAATGACTCCGGTTATCACAAGGCAGTTGCCGAGTATCTCCAGAGCGCATGGGGCGAGCTCGGACTCACCATGACAGTTAATATCCAGGAGTGGAAGACAGTTACCGCCGACAGGAGAAACGGAAACTTCGACGTAGCACGTAACGGATGGGTATTTGACTGGGATGATCCTTCAAACATGATCAACCTCATGGAAACCGACAACGGTAACAACGACGGTAAATACTCAAGTGCCGAATTCGATAAGGCTGTTGACGATGCCAGAAAGACAACCGACTTAAAGGAGCACTACAGCAAGCTTCACGAAGCAGAGCAGATCATGCTTAACGACGCCGCTATGGCTCCTGTAGCTTACTACAACGACTTCTGGCTGCAGAAGAGCAACCTTAAGGGAACATGGCATTCACCTTACGGTTACTGGTACTTCATGTACGGTTCATTAGAGTAAGTCAGCTTTCTCTTCTGAATAGTTTTAAAATTTAGATTAATTATTGCCGGGGGCCCGGAAAAACGGGTCCTCCGGCATACATTTTATAAGCGATATGCGGTTTGGTGCATATTATTGGAGCTCAGAGATCATGGTTGAAATGGAGAGTTTAAGAAAAGAACTCCGGGAAATGGAAAGATACAGAGAAGCTGCCCAGCTTGTTCAGCTGGACATTGAGACTGTCTGTCCTTCCGGCGGCATGGAAGAAGAAGCTGAGATCGCTGCATTTCTGGAGAAAAAAGAGTACCTCCTCCGCAGGGAAGCGGGGTATGAGAAGGATGTGCTCTCCTTACATGAAAAATATGATGAGCTTTCCGAACTGGAAAAAATCCTTTCCGATACCGTATATGACCGGTACTTAAAGGAAAAGAACATTTCGCCGGAAAAGGCCCATGAATTTTCCCTGGTGGAGAAAAAGGCCTATATGAACTGGCGGAAAGCCTATGATGAATCTGATTTCGGACTTTTTAAGGAATCTCTTTCCGAAGTCATCAGGAACAAAAAGGAAAAAAGCAGCCTGCGGATACTGTCTCCCGATGAGGAAGGCACTTTTGACAGTATTTACGATATGGTCCTGGACGAGAATGAAAAGGGCTTCAGAGTCAGGCAGTTAGATAAAATATTTAATGATTGTTTTGCCGGAGTAACGGACATAAAGGACAGGATCCTTAAGAGCGATAAGAAGATAAGGACCGACTTCCTTTCCCGTAAGGTTTCGGATGAGATCCAGAGGAAGACAGCAGAGTACATAGCGGATGTTTTGGGTTTTGACCGTGAAAAGGGCAGCCTTATCATAGCAAAGCACGCTTTTTCCGACAGGATCTCCAGATATAATGTGCGGATCACCACCTATTTCGATCCCGCACTCTTTACTTCAAACATCTTTTCCGTTCTCCATGAGACGGGACATGCTCTCTTCGAGCTGTTACAGCCGGAGGAGAATTTCGAATACTATATTTCCGACAACAAGACCCAGGGGATGCACGAGGCAGTTGCCAGGTTTTTTGAGAACATTATCGGGCGTTCCGAGGGTTTCATACATTACATATATCCCGCACTTAAAGAGCTTATGCCGGAAGCACTGAGCGATGTTTCCGAAAGGGAGTTCTATGAGGCCGTGAACTATGTAAGCCCTTCCTTTATCAGGACTGATGCGGATGAGGTTACATATTCCCTTCATATCATCATCAGGTATGAGCTGGAAAAGAAGCTCTTCTCGGGAGAGCTTAAGATAGACGATCTGCCGGAGGAATGGAACAGGCTTTATGAAAAGTATTTAGGTATCCGTCCCGGCAATGACAGGGAAGGGGTGCTGCAGGATGTACACTGGTCTTCATCCTTCGGTTACTTCCCCACATATCTTTTAGGTAATATCTACAGTGCGGCCTTTTATTCCGTGCTGCAGAAGGACATGGATGTTGACAGCGTTCTCCGGAACGGAAAGATAAATGAGATCACCGGTTGGCTTAAGGAAAGGGTATTTTACAAGGCTGACAGGCTGGCTCCGGCGGAATGGATAAAGGATATCACAGGCAAAGAACTGTCTGCTTCCGATTATGTCTCCTATCTTGACAGGAAATACTCGTTAATTTACGGGATCTGACGGTGGGATCCTATGGAAGGATTCAGTAAGTATTTCCGAAACACGATAATTCCCCTGTGTTTAGCTATTGCCGCTTTTCTTGTCGCGCAGTACTTTTTAGGCTATGCCTGTCCCCTGCTTAAATTTACCGGATTTTCCTGTCCCGGCTGCGGTCTTACCAGAGCATGGAGAAGCTTTCTTACAGGAGATATTAAGCAGGCCATGTACTGGCATCCGCTTTTTCTGCTGCCGGTTCCCACAGTGATCATAATGCTGATGGAGGGCAGGATCCCGGGAAAGATATATACTGTAATAATGTCCCTTATAGCCGCAGTGTTTATCATAGTATATATAAAGAGGATGGCGGAGGGGGATCCGGTCATGGAACATGACTTTCATAACGGCCTGATTTGGCAGCGTTCGGTACAGGTCGGGGATTTTATAAAAGGGTTATTTGACTGATGGCTAATTCGTCACGATGGTATAAACTTGATAACGCAGCAAAGATAGTGCCTTCCCAGGCCCACGGGGCGGACACTAGAGTGTTCCGGCTCACGGCGGTCCTTAAGGAGGTTGTGAATAAGGAATTGCTGGAGCAGGCATTGCAGGAAGTGGCTCCGGAATTCCCTATTTTTAATGTGGTCTTGAAAAAGGGCATATTCTGGTATTACCTTGAGGACAGCGAGATAGTGCCGGTGGTTTCGGAAGAGGGGGAATATCCTTTAGAGGCCATCTATTATCCCGGAAAACGGAATCTCCTTTACAGGGTGAACTATTACAGGAACAGGATAAACTTAGAGGTCTTCCATGTGCTTTCCGACGGGACCGGGGCCTTTATGTTCTTAAAGCACATAGTGGCCAGATATTTAGAGATCAGGTATTCCTTAGACAGCGTGCATTTTGATGATGATGTTTCATCCATGCAGGAAAACAGCACGGATGATTTCGATACATTCTATGAGAAGAGCGCAAGCTTAGAACAGCTTAAAAATATGGAGTCCAGCCGGGCCTGGCAGCTTAATGAGGAAAAGGATCCGAATCTCCGCTGCCATCTCTTAGAGGGCGTGATCTCCGCTAAGAAGTTCCTTGCAAAGGCCAAGGAATACGGCACAACAGTGGGTGTGCTCTGCGTGGCCCTTTATATAGAGGCGGCTATAAAGAGAATGACCGTAAGGCAGAAGAAACGCCCCATAGTGGTGAGCGTTCCCGTCAATCTCCGGCAGTTCTATAATTCCTTTACCGCAAGGAATTTCTTCTCCGTGATAAACATTACATATGACGCCACGGAGTACAACGGAAGCCTTGACAGCATTATTTCCGTGGTGAAAAACGAATTTGAGGGACAGCTTTCCAGGGAAAAGATAAATGAAAACATGAATTCCTATGCGGCGCTTGAGCATAATATCGCCGTGAAGATGATACCTCTTTTCATAAAGGATATAGGGATCTCCCTTTTCAGCATGTTTGCCACCAGAGGCGTCACCTGCACCATGTCGAATCTGGGAAAGATCGAGATGCCGGAGGAGCTGAGGGAGTATATAGATTATTTCAGCGCCTTTATGGCGGCCCCTTCAGAACAGATCTGCGTTTCCACCTTCGGAGACAGGATGGTATTCGGGGAAGTGAGCCCCTATGTGACCCACGGAGTGATGATGAATTTCTTCCGTGCCATAACGGACATGGGGATAGAGGTGGAGATATCCACCAATGATTTTGATATCCGGGACGTTGATGGCGGAGCCGGAGATAAGAAGAAGGAAACGGAACATAAGGAAGGTTCGGGAAAATAAGATGCAGTACTGTCCTAAATGCAGGGTAAATATACACGGTATGAAAACAGCCTGTCCCCTCTGCCAGAAAAAGCTGGATTTAAAGGAGCCGGATCAGGGCAGTTTTCCCGTGTTTCCAAAAAAGAAGATATCCAGCGTCACTGTAATGAAGATCCTTACCTTTATCCTGGCGGCTTTCTGGATATTAACCTGGATGCTGGAGTTTATGATTCCCGATTCTTCGCCGGTGATCAGGATCTGTCAGATATCCGCATTCTTTATCTGGCTTGACATTTTTGTGATCAATTACTATAAGTACAATATCTTAAAGACCATAACCCTGGAATCGTATATTGTTATAGTTACGGTACTTATCACGGATATACTGACGGGATGGCATAGATGGTCCATAACCTGGGTGGTACCAAGCATGCTCTTCGCGCTTATGATCGCCACCCTTATAGTGTCAAAGGCAGCGGGACTACATGCGGATGAGTTTATTGCATATCTTATCCTGAATTCTGCGTCCGCCCTTTTACAGCTTATTTTTATAAAGCTGTCCATGAACTGGTTTCCCTATCCGGCGGTGGTCACGGTGACGCTCTATCTCCTGCTGGATGCGGGAGTGGTCATTTTCGGTTTCGGGGATTTAAAGACGGCCGTGGCCAGGAGGCTGAACCTGTAATATCCGGCCGATTATAGAAGCAGACAGTGTTTAAGGGGTAAAGGAGGAAGTATACCCTTGAAAAACTCAACGGATATCTGGTCTCAAAAGAGCTTCAGGACATAGATAATTACATAGTTCCGGCCAGTTTAAATGACGATCAGGGAATAATGGGTGCAGTAAAGCTTGCAATAGAAGCTTTAGATTGCTATAATCTACAAAACTAATCAGCATCAGCACGGAACAATCCGGTTCCATGCTGATGCAAGCTACGAAGGGAGGAGTAGTTATGAAAAAAGTATGTAGTGTGTTACTCGTAGTTGCATTGGTTTCTACAATGCTCATCGGCTGCGGCGGAGCATCAGGCTCAAAGGGCGGCGGATCCGACACCTTTAAGATCGGTGTTATAGGACCTCTTACCGGCGGAGCTGCTGCTTACGGTACAGCTGTTCAGTATGCAGCACAGATCGCCGTTGACGAGATCAACGCAGCAGGCGGCATCAACGGAAAGCAGGTTGAGCTCAAGGCTGAAGATGACGAGCTGGATGCCCAGAAGTCTGTAAACGCTTATAATTCCCTTAAGGACTGGGGAATGGATATGCTGGTTGGAAGTGTTACTTCTGCCTGCTCTATCGCAGTATCAGAAGAGTCAAAGAACGACAACATGTTCCAGCTTACACCTTCAGGATCAGCTGCTGACTGTGTTAAGTATGACAATGTATTCCGTGTATGTTTCTCCGATCCCGCTCAGGGAACAGCTTCTGCTCAGTATATCGGAGAGCACGGCATCGCTTCCAAGGTAGGCGTTATCTATGACAGCTCTGATGTATATTCATCAGGTATCTATCAGACATTTGCTGAAGAAGCAGCTAACCAGAGCTTTGAAATAGTTTCTGCTGAAGCATTTACCGCTGACAGCAAGACTGATTTCTCTGTTCAGATCCAGAAGGCAAAGGATGCAGGCGCAGAGCTTGTTTTCCTTCCCATTTACTACACAGAGGCTTCACTTATCCTTCAGCAGGCCAACACAATGGGTTATAAGCCCATATTCTTCGGCTGTGACGGACTTGACGGAATCCTCGGCGTTGAGAACTTCGATACCTCACTTGCAGAGGGCGCAATGCTTCTTACACCTTTCGCAGCTGACGCTGACGACGAGCTTACAAAGAAGTTCGTAAAGACCTTCGAAGAGAAGTACGACGTTACACCTAACCAGTTCGGCGCAGATGCCTATGATGCGATCTATGCCATCAAGGCAGCAGCTGAAAAGGAAAATGTTACTCCCGATATGAGCCTTTCCGATATGTGTGAAGCAATGAAGAAGGGTATCACGGAGATAAGCCTTGACGGTCTTACCGGAAGCGGCATGACCTGGGACAAGAGCGGTGAGCCTACAAAGGGCCCCAAGGCCGTAGTTATCCAGAACGGAGCATACGTTTCCGCACAGTAAGAAACAGATTTAAGATCTTTACCGGTGCCGGCAGGAAATAAACCTGCCGGTGCCTTTTAAGAAGAGAGTATTAAGTTATGATGAGTTTTTTAACTTCACTGGTAAACGGCTTAAGCCTGGGGAGCATTTACGCCATAATAGCGCTGGGCTATACCATGGTTTACGGTATTGCCAAGATGCTGAACTTTGCCCATGGTGATTTCATCATGGTGGGCTGTTATATCATCTTTGTCTTTTCTTCAAGTCTGGGACTGCCGCCTGTTCTGGCAATACTTTTAGCAGTGGTTCTGTGTACGATACTGGGTGTCACAACCGAAAGGGTCGCTTACAGGCCTTTGAGAAATGCGGCTTCCCCTCTGGCAGTGCTGATAACAGCCATAGGCGTCAGCTATTTCCTTGAGAATATGGCTCTCCTGATCTTTGGCGCCGATACCAAATCCTTTACTTCAGTGGTTCCCTGGAGCGGTCTTTCCCTGTTTAACGGGGAGCTTGTTATACAGGGCATCACGGTGGTCACCATATGCATAAGCCTTCTTATCCTTGCTGTTCTTCAGCTTTTCGTTCATAAGACCAGGGAAGGACAGGCGATGCTTGCTGTCTCCCAGGACAGGGGGGCTGCCATGCTGATGGGTATCGACGTGAATAAGACCATTACCCTGACTTTTGCCATAGGCTCTGCCCTTGCGGCTGTAGCCGGAGCGCTTCTCGCCTCCGCCTATCCTTCACTTACGCCCTATACCGGCGCAATGCCCGGTATCAAGGCATTCGTGGCAGCGGTACTCGGCGGGATAGGTTCCATTCCCGGTGCGATGATAGGAGGTCTTGTTCTGGGTATCATTGAGATCCTGAGCCGTACCTATATTTCATCACAGCTTGCGGATGCCATTGTCTTCGGCATCCTTGTTATAGTACTCATTGTAAGACCTGCCGGGATACTCGGTAAGAATATCCAGGAGAAGGTCTGAAAGAGAGACAGATAATGAAGAAGATATTCAATATTTCCAAAAAATCCGCCGGGAGGCTGACCACATACCTTATTGTGATCGCTGCCTGGGCCATATTGGAGATAATGCTTCATACAGGCCTCATGTCCAGCCATATGGAGGGACTGCTTGTTCCCATGACCTATTATGCCATTGTCGCAGTGGGCCTGAACCTCTGCGTGGGTATCTTAGGTGAGCTGTCGCTGGGTCATGCGGGCTTTATGTGCGTAGGAGCTTTTTCCGGAGCGATCTTTTCACTTCTGACTGCGGGAAAGATGCCTGATGGGCTCAGATATCTGCTGGCACTTGTGATAGGCGTGCTTTTATCCGCTTTGGCAGGCTTCCTTATCGGAATACCGGTATTGAGGCTTAACGGTGACTATTTAGCGATAGTTACGCTGGCCTTCGGCGAGATCATAAAGAATATCATCAATGCCCTTTATCTTGGAGTGGATTCAAAGGGACTGCATCTGTCCTTTGAAAGCCAGGCGGCCCTCAATATGGACCCTGACGGACAGATACTGATAAACGGCGCCATGGGCGTCACCGGAACTCCCCATGATTCAAACTTCACCATAGCGGTGATACTGCTGCTATTATCCCTTGTGATAGTACAGAATTTCATCGATTCCATGGACGGAAGGGCTGTCATGTCCATAAGGGACAACAGGATTGCTGCGGAATCCATAGGTATCCCGGTTACAAAGTATAAGATGCTTGCTTTCACCATATCTGCGGCCATAGCGGGTATGGCGGGAGTGATTTTCTCTCATAATATCGCGACTCTCCAGTCCACCAGCCAGTATTTCGGTTATAACGTATCCATTATGATACTGGTATATGTTGTGCTGGGAGGCATTGGAAGCATAAGAGGTTCGGTCATTGCCGCCGCTATTCTCTATCTCCTTCCCGAGCTGCTCAGAGGACTGAATAAGTACAGGATGCTGATCTATTCCATAGTCCTTATCGCAGTTATGATCATCAACTGGGCTCCGGGAGCTATCGAGAAGAGAACGGTATTCCTTGACCGTATCAGAAAGGGGATAAAAAATGGCGCTGCTTGATGTACAAAACTTAAGCATCACCTTCGGCGGCCTCCATGCAGTGGATGATTTCAATCTGTCGGTGGAGAAGGGCCAGCTCTACGGGCTTATTGGCCCCAACGGAGCGGGAAAGACCACCGTGTTCAATCTCCTTACCGGTGTTTACAAGCCGACTTCGGGTAAGATATTGCTTGACGGAAATGATATCACCGGCCATAAAAGTGCTGAGATAAACAGGGACGGCATAGCCAGGACCTTCCAGAATATAAGGCTTTTCCATCAGCTTTCCGTTATTGATAATGTTAAGGCCGCTCTTCACGGAAGTTTCAGCTATTCCACCTTTGAAGCCATGTTCCATGTGGGGAGATATGCTACCACAGAAAAGGAGCTGAAGGAAAAGGCTCTGAGCATCTTAAGGGTTTTCGGTCTGGATACTGTGTCAGAGATCCTTTCTTCCAACCTTCCCTACGGACAGCAGAGGAAGCTTGAGATCGCAAGAGCCATGGCCACCGGGCCAAAGCTGCTGCTTTTGGATGAGCCTGCGGCCGGAATGAATCCGAATGAGACTGCGGAATTGATGGAGACCATAAGCCTTATCCGTGATAAGTTCGATATGACCATTCTTCTTATCGAGCATGATATGAAGCTGGTTTCCGGAATATGCGAAGCTGTCACGGTGCTGAACTTCGGTAAGGTGCTTTCTGAGGGAAATACTAAGGAAGTACTGTCAGATCCTGAGGTTATCAGGGCATATCTGGGAGATGATGAGTAAAATTATAGGACAGGCGGGATTGTCCGTCTGATTTCCGGAGGCAAATAATGCTGCTTGAGATAAAGAACTTAAGTGTATATTACGGGGTCATACAGGCCTTAAAGGGAATAAGCTTCTCGGTAGACAGAGGTGAGATAGTGGCCCTTATCGGTGCCAACGGCGCAGGAAAGACCACTACCCTGCATACCATTTCAGGTCTTATTGAGCCGAAAGCGGGTGAGATCCTCTTTAACGGTGACAATATCACCAAGGTGCCCGGGCACAAAAGAGTAGGAATGGGCATAGCCCAGGTGCCTGAGGGAAGGCGGGTCTTCAGGGACATGACGGTTGAAGAAAACCTGAAGATGGGAGCATATTCCAGGACAGACAAGGATCATTCCGATACCATGTCCCGGATCTTTGACCGTTTCCCGAGGCTTAAGGAGAGAAGGACACAGGTGTCGGGAACCCTTTCCGGAGGTGAGCAGCAGATGCTGGCCATGGGCAGGGCTCTCATGTCGAAGCCTGATATCCTGCTTTTAGACGAGCCCTCCATGGGACTTTCGCCTATTCTTGTAAATGAGGTCTTTGATATAATCCGCTCCGTGCATGAGGACGGTACTACGGTGCTTCTCGTTGAGCAGAATGCGAAAAAAGCCCTGAACATAGCTGACAGGGCATATGTTCTGGAAACAGGCGCGATCATCACTTCCGGCGATGCAGAAGAGCTGCTCAATGACGATGCGATAAGAAAGGCATATTTGGGAGAATAACATGAATTATGTGATTACCATTGCAAGGCAGTTCGGTGCAGCAGGGCTTCCCGTAGCCGAGAAACTTGCAGAAAAGCTTGGAATAGAGTATTTTAACCGTGACCTTGTGGACAAGGCTGCGGAAGAACTGGATATTCCCGCCTCCGAGATACTGGAGGAAGAGGAATTAAAGGACGGTAGCAGGGATGCCGTATTTGAAAAGCTCTTTCCCTTAGGAAACGGGCCGAAGAACAGGCAGGACAAGATCTATGCCGCCCAGTCCCATGTGATCCAGAGACTTGCTGAAAGGGGATCCTGTATAATAGTGGGCCGCTGTTCCGATTATGTGCTGAACAGCCATGAGAACGCCTTGCATGTTTATCTTCATGCCTCTTTTGATGAGAGGGTAAAGAACTGTGTGGAATACCTGAATATGACTGAAGCGGAGGCTAAAAGGGTCGTTCCCAGGGCAGAGAAGGCAAGGAACAGCTATTACCTCCATTACACCGGCTATATGCAGGACGATCCCGATCATAAGGATATCATCATTGATTCCGGAAGATTCGGTATAGAGGGAACAGCTGAGATACTGGAAAATGCTGTAAGGAAATTTCTCTGTTCGGAATCCTGATGTGTTTTAAGGAGTTTTACTAAAATGATCCTGCCGGGTGAAAAAAAGAAGCTCCGTATAGAGCGTATCCTTCCCCAGGGCGCATATCTTACTGAGGATGACAGCGGCGCGGAGAAGTCGGAAGTGCTGCTGCCGGGAAAACAGGTGCCGGAAGGCGCTGAGCGTGGGGATGAAATAGAGGTTTTTATCTACAGGGATTCAAAGGACAGGCTTATTTCCACCACAGCAGAGCCTTTGATAAGGCTTCATGAGGTTGCCAGGCTGAAAGTCAGGGAAGTGACAAAGATAGGAGCTTTCCTGGATATGGGTTTGGAGAGGGATCTTCTCCTCCCATTTGCAGAGCAGACCTATGAGGTGAAGGAAGAAAGCTATGTCCTGGTGGCTATGTACAGGGATAAAAGTAACCGCCTTGCAGCCACCATGAAGATATATGAGTACCTCTCCACCGACTCCCCTTACAGCGCGGGAGACGAGATTGAGGGGCTTGTCTATGAGATCAGCCGGAATTTCGGAGCCTTTGTAGCTGTAGACAATAAGTATTCGGGACTGATCCCCGCAAGGGAATATGAGGGAGAGGTCAGAGCCGGGGATTTTATAAGGGCAAGAGTCAGCTCGGTCAAGGAAGACGGAAAGTTAGATATCTCCGTAAGGAAGAAGGCTTATCTCCAGCTTGAAGACGACGGACAGGTTATCCTTGAGTATCTTGATAAGAATAACGGGAGGATACCCTTTAATGATAAAGCGGATCCTGAGCTTATAAGAGAGACCTTCCATATGAGTAAGGCGGCATTTAAGAGGGCTGCAGGCCATCTCTTAAAAGCCGGAAAAATAAAGATCACTGAGGACTCGATCCTGTCAGTATGATCCGGGACCGGCATTTGAGCACGGTCCTCAAAACGCAATGAAAGGAGGCAATATGCAGGTTATACATACCGATAAGGCACCTGCGGCCATTGGACCTTATTCCCAGGCCATAGAAGCAGGAGATTTCATTTTTACGTCAGGGATGATCCCCGTGATACCGGAAACAGGCGCTATCGCCGGGGACACGATTGAGGAACAGGCTAAACAGGCCTTTACTAACCTCAAAAACCTGATCGAAGCATCGGGCAGCTCCCTTGGAAAGGTGGTAAAGACCACCGTATTCATCAAGGATATGAATGATTTTGCTAAAATTAATGAGGTTTATGCATCATTTTTCACGGAAAATCTTCCTGCAAGGAGCTGTGTTGAGGTTGCAAGACTTCCAAAAGATGTTAAACTTGAGGTTGAGGCTGTCGCCCTTAAGTGACAGTTCATGTATCTTCCATTGATGACGAAGCAGGCGCGTCATCGATGAGTGCACCTGCCTGCGACAAGGTATAAGAAATGAAAGTTCAGAACATTACAGACATTGACAAGTTTTTTAAGGTAGTGGATGACTGCAAGGGTAAGGTTGAGCTGGTAACCGGAGAAGGCGACCGCTTAAATTTAAAGAGCAAGCTTTCCCAGTATGTTTCCATGGCAAACATCTTTTCAGACGGAACCATTTCAGAGCTTGAGATAGTGGCATATGAGCCCGAAGATATCGACAAGCTTGTAAGCTTTATGATGAACCAGTGAAAACAAAAGGAATGACGCCGTTCAGATCCGGCATCACTTTTGCTTTAATAATAGTGCTTTATACGGGAGCCTCTCTCCTCATGTCTTTCATAGCATGGAGGGGAGGCTCTTTAACGCTGCCCATTTTGCAGAATATCCTGATCAGTGAGAGCATAATCCTGATCCCCGGCCTCTCAGTCGCTGCTGCTTCCGGAACAGAGGTGGGGGAGATCTTCCGTTTTAAGAAGATAAGACTTAAGACCGGCTTCCTGGTGGTGCTTTTCATGTTCTGCATAGAACCCCTCACATCCTTAGTGAACGGCATTTCCATGATGTTTTCCGACAACATGGCCATGGATATGGCAGAACAGTACCTTAAGGATGACAATGTTTTCATCACTGTGGCGCTGGTGATATCTGTCATAGGGCCTTTTATTGAGGAGCTTGTATTCAGAGGCATCATCTATGCGGGCTTAAGAAAATCCGGACGCTTTCTTGCCGCTATTCTGATCCAGGCCTTTCTATTTGGCCTCATGCACTTAAACTTAAACCAGATGAGCTACGGGATCCTGCTGGGCATAGCCTTCGGGATACTGGACGAGGTGACAGGAAGCCTGTGGCCCGGTCTTATCGGGCATTTTATGATAAATTTCGGCACGGTGGTAAATACCTATGCCATTATGAAATATATGCCGGAGGCGTTTTCCCAGGACTTTTCAAAGGCAGATATGATCTACACCCTGGCATTCTTTGCCTTCCTTTCCCTGATATTTACGGGAGTTGCGGTGCTGATCCTCATAGCCATCGCAAAGAGCGAACCGGGAGGCAGATTCAGGCTTCACAGGATATTCCATTCTACTGAACTGAAGGCGGTCAATTCCGCCGGGGAAACGGTGACAGTAAAAAGACCGGGGGTCATAACCATTCCGCTGGTGATAGGAGTGGTCATAGCCATCGTTGAGATAATAGCAACCATGATAATAGGCATATAATAAGGAACGGAGCCGCAAATAGCAGCTCCGTTTTCCTTAGCCTTCTATGCCCTCACATCAATATTAGCGCCGAGCTCGGGGTGTATGGACTTCTCCATCATGCTGACCGTCGCAGCACCTACGCTTTCCTGCATATCGATCGCATTTGAAAGCAGAGCAGTTCCCACATCCTGAAGGGTCTCATTTCTGGCCATGTACATTGATAAGGTGGCAATATCGGGCATAGCTAATGATGAAACATCCATTAACGGTGACACATCCATATGTCCTGCCTCCCTTCCTTGGCGAAATGTCCGGGGGACATTTCGCGGGCACGCTTTGGCGCGCCGAGCGCGACAGTGCCCCGGACAAATGTCCGGTGGACATTTATTGGTTTCAGCTCCCTTCCTTCTCAAGCCTGTACAGGGAGAAGGAATAACGGTCGAAACTGAAATCACTTATATACTTCGCATTATATCCGTGTTTTTCAGCTTTTTCAAGCAGGTTTTTGCTCTTTTCATTGAGGAAGAGCCAAAGTGTTCCGGTGATATTATCCCCATCTTTCCACCGGGTTATCTTAAGGTCCGGACAGTAGTATTTCAGGCAGATCTCTATCTCCGGATAATCTTCAAGAACGATACAAGCGTCCCCCTCGTGAAAGTTCTCGTTGAAGTAGGCTTTCATGGTCCCGACTCCCTCTTTATACTCTTCCCGGAAAGCCTGTCTGTAGCACACGGCTCCGGTAAAAACAATGATCAGAGCAGCAAAGAGCAGGAGAAAACGGTTGTCACCGGCCTTTGAGATAAGCCTGTCCCAACAGAAAGCCACGCCCATCCAGAGGATCGAAAGGGCGGGCACTAGATATCTGGCGGTAAAGATGCTACGGCCCGATATCAGGGATACTCCGTAACCGAAGAACAAGGTCAGGTAAAAGGCAGATATCAAGAATAGCCCCGGAAAGCCTTCCTCTGTTTTAAGAAGGAGCTTTAGGCAGATAAGTGCTGCGGCTGCTGCGGAAAGAAGGAGCAGGGTCGAAAGGGGAGTGATGTTCGTAACAAAAGGAAAACGTATATCGCTTAATAGAGAATTAAAGCTAAGAGGCGCCATGTCAAAGTACGAGCTGGCTGCCTTTAGCTGGAATACGGTGAGTATCAGGCAGGGAAGATAGAGTATGATAAAGATAAGGAGGTTCTGGGCATATTTCTTCAAAACCGCAAAATCCCTGTCTTTAAGCAGGATAAGGAGCAGAAGGAACCAGAGCATGCCGCAGGAAACCAGGGCAAAATGGTGAATATAGCCGGAAAACACGGTAAACAGGGTAAAGGCTGTCCAGCCCCGCTTCTCTTTCAGTATCTCAGAAAAGAACGCGGCGGCCATACCGCAGGTGAAGACTCCCCAGCTGTACATTCTGATCTCCACCCCGTAGTGGAGGAAATGAGGCATGGTAAATAGGAAAAGCTCATAGATGAAGGCTGTCCTGAAACCGAAAAGCGACGCAAGTTTTCTTCCCCCGAAAAAGATTAGGAGTATCATGGGGAAACAGGAAAAAAGCTTGAGCACTAAAGGTGAAAAGCCGAAGACCATGGTTAAGAGCTTTCCCGCTACATTATAGAAGGGCGGGAGAGTGTCCGCAGCGGTATCTTTAAGGACTTCCGCCATGCTGCCCCGTATAAGTGAGGCGGTGAAGGCTTCATCTACCCAGAGATTGTCGTTAAAGACAAGGGAGATATACAGAATACTCCCGAAAACAGCGGTGATGAACAGTATCAGCTCCCCGGAGATGTTGTTTTTTATGCTTTCCCTGAATTTTTGCATAAACTGATTATACACCATAAAGGGGATTTTATAACAGTTCGGCAGGATATATGACGGAAATGTAGGGGATTTTTGGCAACTTAAGCATAATATGTTATACTACCCGTTATGAAAAAAATTACTGTGCTGGGAATCGACTTCAGGGATTATACCGTAAGGGAATCCATGCGAAGGGTGACCATGTATCTGAATAACGGGGTCTGTAACACCGTGGATTTCATTACCCACGATGTGCTGTTAAAGGCATCTCAGGATGAGGATATGAAGGAAAGCCTTGAGATGATGGACTTACTCATTCCCACGAGCAACGACATACTTCAGGCCGGGAACGTGTCCAGCAGGTCCAGGGGAAAGGAGATCGAGAGCAATCTTTTCCTTAAGGGGCTTCTCCGGAAGATATCCAAGGAAGGACGCAGTGTTTTCCTTCTTGCGGCGTCAGAAGCAAAGCTTGACAGCTTAAGGGATTCCCTCATTAACTTCTACGGCCCCTTAAATATCGTTGCTGCCGCGTCAAAAGACGGAACGGCAGGAGAAGACGATTCCATAGTGAACGAGGTCAACAGCAGTCTCCCGGATATCATCATCATGAATCTGGAATCCCCCGATGCGGAGCGTTTTATAAAAGAAAACCGTATGAAGCTCAATACCCAGCTGATCGTTATATTGAGGGATGTTTCCTTTAGGGTTAACAGCAGGGGTGAGGTAAAGAAGGGCGGCCTCGGAGACTTCCTCATGAGAAGAGTCTTTAAGAATGCAGCGGTGAATTATGTGAAGGAAGATAAAGCCGAAGAGGCAGAGGAAAAACCCGATGTTAAGGCTCTTATAGAGAGCGGAAAGATAGTAGAATTGGGGAAAGTCGGCGGCATAGGAAAGAGCGAAACAAAAGATTTGTAAAAAGTACACAAAAATTTCGATTAAAGTATTCCATTTTTAGTATTAAAGTATTAAAATGGTATAGCGTAAACTTGTCTGTATAAGGAGAAGGCATATGATTTCTAACCAGATACTTCAGAATACTATTGATGGATTAAAGGATATCACCAGGATTGACATGTGTGTATTTGATACAGAAGGCAAGTGCCTGGCTGATACATTTAAGATGACAGATGCGGGGGAACAGGATATCAGAGCCTTTGCGTCATCTCCTGCAGACAGCCAGGAGATACATGGGTATCAGTTCTTTAAGATACATGATGACGATGCCCAGCTGGAGTATGTTTTAGTTACCAACGGCGGAAGCGAAGATGCCTACATGGCAGGAAAGATCGCGGCCTTTCAGATACAGGGCCTGTTAGTGGCTTATAAGGAGCGTTTCGATAAGGATAATTTTATTAAGAATCTTATCCTTGACAATCTCCTTCTTGTTGATATATTTAACAGGGCTAAAAAACTTCATATCGCAACGGATGTGAAGAGGACAGTTTTCCTTGTGGAATCCGAGGGAGAGAACAATACCACGGTCCTCGAAAAGGTAAGGGAATTCTTTATTTCCGTCACATCGGATTTTGTCACTGCAGTTGATGAGAAAAATGTGATAGTGGTGCATGAGCTTGGCAGTGAGGATATTTCCGCCGAGAATAAGGGGATAGCGGACAAGGTTCTGGAATATCTCCGCAAAGAGGGAGAGACCAGGATAAGGATCTCCTACGGTACCCCGGTAGACGACATAAAGGATGTGAGCCGTTCCTACAAAGAGGCCAAGATGGCATTGGATGTGGGCAAGATATTCTTTGAAGAAAGGAACGTGGTGGCGTACAGTTCCTTAGGTATCGGAAGGATCATATATCAGCTTCCCATTCCCCTCTGCCGTATGTTTATCCAGGAGATCTTCGAGGGCAAGTCCCCTGAGGAATTTGACAACGAGACTCTGGCAACCATAAATAAGTTCTTTGAGAATTCACTGAATGTGTCGGAGACCAGCCGTCAGCTATACATCCACAGGAATACCCTGGTTTACAGGCTGGATAAACTGCAGAAGACCACGGGGTTAGACCTCCGGATCTTTGAAGATGCCATTACCTTTAAGATAGCCCTTATGGTGGCAAAATATATGAAATACATGGAAGAAACAAATTATTAAGGATTTAGCATGATCATTCTGGAAGATGTAAACAAGTCATATTCCGGTGCCGGAGCCCCGGCGCTGAATAACATCAGTCTCCATATCGAAAAAGGAGAATTTGTTTTTATCGTAGGAGATTCCGGTTCGGGAAAATCTACGCTCATTAAGCTACTTCTAAGGGAACTCACTCCCACCAGCGGTAAGATCATAGTGAATCATACGGATGTGGTGAAGTTAAAGCACCGCAAGATCCCCAAGTACAGAAGAGGGATAGGTGTGGTTTTTCAGGACTTCAGGCTTTTGAAGGACAGAAACGTATATGAAAATGTGGCCTTCGCCCAGAGGGTCATCTCTGTTCCTGCCCGCGAGATAAGACGAAATGTTCCCAGCGTTCTTTCCCTTGTGGGACTTGCGGAGAAATATAAGAGCAGGCCCAAACAGCTTTCCGGAGGAGAGCAGCAGAGGGTGGCTCTGGCCAGGGCCATAGTCAACGACCCTCCGATCCTTCTTGCGGATGAGCCTACGGGAAATCTGGATCCGAAGAATTCCTGGGAGATAATGAAGCTTTTAGAGCAGATAAATAAAAACGGAACAACGGTGCTGGTGGTTACCCATAACCGTGAGATCGTAAATGAGATGCGTAAAAGGGTTATTACGATGAAGAAAGGCGTCATTGTAAGTGACCAGAAAAAGGGTGGTTATATAGATGAGGATTAGTGCGATATTTTACTCTATCGGACAGGGTTTTAAAAATATATTCAGGAATAAGATATTCTCACTTGCCACTATTGCCACTATAGCTTCCTGTGTCTTTCTTTTCGGTATCTTTTATTCCATAGTACTGAATTTCTCAAGCATAGTACGTAAAGCCCAGGCCGGAGTGGCGATCACCGTCTTTTTCGACGAAGGGCTGTCTGATGAGGGCATAAAGGCCATAGGCGAAGAGATAGATAAGAGGGCCGAGGTTTCAAAGGTCGTGTATGTGTCGGCAGAGGAAGCATGGGAGTCCTTTAAGGCCGAGAATCTCGGTGATTATGTGGACAGCTTCGGGGATGACAATCCTCTTGCAGAGGATTCCAACTACGAGATCTATATGAATGATATCTCCATGCAGGAGAATTTAGTCACCTATATCGAGTCCCTTCCGGGAGTGCGGCAGGTGCGGAAGTCTGCCGTTGTTGCCACCATGCTCACCAGCGTGAATTCCCTTATAAGCTATGTTTCCATGGGTATCATACTGATACTGCTTGCGGTATCCATCTTCCTTATCAGTAATACCATTGCTATAGGTATCACTGTAAGGCGTGAGGAGATATCCATAATGAAGCTCATCGGAGCTACTGATTTTGTGGTTAGAGCTCCCTTTGTTATTGAAGGTCTGATATTGGGACTGGTGGGAGCGGCCATTCCTCTTGCAGCGATCTACGTCATCTACAAGAAGGCCATAGAATATCTGGTTGATCGCTTTGCGGTGCTGGATTCCCTTCTGCAGTTCCTGTCCATCAGCGAGATATTTACCACACTGGTACCCGCATCCCTTATACTTGGCGCAGGTATCGGGTTTTTAGGAAGTTTTGTGACAGCCAGGAAGCACCTCAGGGTATAGTTTCACGCTGTTTTTGCAAGGAATGATAAATGAAGAATAAGCCGGGTTTCTGGGGAGGGATAGTCTGTGGCCTCCTCATTGCTTTAATAGTTCTTGCTGCGATACTGTTCGGTGAATCCGTCCACAATTTCATATTGGGGCGGGGTTTCACGGCAGCTGCAAGCAGTATCCTCACTTCTCCCGTAAAGGAAAAGATATCCCTGTTAAATGACTATATAGATTATTATTACCTGGACTATCAGGAGGATGATGACTCCGGTGAAACCGATGAGGACAGGGCTGAAGGTATGTATAAGGGCCTGGTTGATTCCCTTAATGATAAGTATTCCTCCTATTACACCGCTAAGGAATACTCCAGGCTTTCCGAGAGTACTGAGGGCTCCTTCGAGGGTATAGGAGTGACCATCATCCAGAATGATGATGGGTATTTTGAGGTATCAGGTTTTGCTTCAGAGGATTCTTCTGCGAAAAAGGCCGGTGTGGAAGTGGGAGATATCTTTTATAAGGTTGATGATGAATACGTGAACGGTATGGATATGGTTGATCTGGTGGACCATGTCAGGGGGAAAAAGGGCACCAGTGTAAGGATCGTAATGCTCCGGGGAGAGGCCATGGAAGAGGTGGAATTTCTGATCGACAGACAGAAGGTTGAAGCAGTCACCGTTTCTTCCAACATGGTAGATGATGAGACCGGGTATATAGTGATAGGAGCCTTCGAGGGGACCACCGTCAGACAGTTTGAAAAAGCTCTTGAGGACCTTAAGAAACAGGGGATGAAAAGGCTTGTACTGGATCTCAGGGGCAACGGAGGCGGAATGGTGGATGCTGCTGTAAAGGTGGCGGATGACATTATACCTACCGGAGTTGTGACCTATACCTTAGACAGCAAGGGGAACAGGAAGGATTATATGGCAGTCACACCGGAAGAACTGGGAATGCCTCTGGCGATCTTAGTGGATTCTTCCAGCGCCAGTGCTTCGGAACTCCTTACCGGAGCCATAAAGGATTACGGGAAGGGAACCGTAGTGGGCACCACCACCTTCGGAAAGGGCATAGTCCAGAATATCTATCCCTTAGCAGACGGATCTGCAATAAAGCTCACAAATTCCAGGTATTATACTCCAAACGGCCTTAACATCCAGGGTACCGGCATAGAGCCTGACGTAAAGGTGGAATTCGACCTTGATGCCTATGATAAGGATGGTACCGACAGCCAGCTGGACAAAGCTGTGGAAATTGTTAAAAGTAAATAAATAATCTGTTATTTAAATATAAACAATCCGTCAATGTATATATTTTAGGGCTCTGCATTATGCGGAGCCCTGTCAATATTAACGAAAAATCCCTTGAAGAAACAGCATATTTATAGTAAAATCATCTCGTTCATGCAGGTTTCGGATGTATCATTCCGGAACCATAGATTAATTACTTTTGAGGAGGTAAAGGAATGGCAGTTAATCGTTTTGTGCTTAATGGGATTTCATATCACGGACACGGTGCGATCCAGGAGATACCGGGTCTTATCACAGCCAGGGGATACAAGAAGGCTTTCGTAGCTTCCGATCCCGATCTTGTAAAGTTTGGGGTAACAAAGAAGGTTACAGATCTTCTTGAGAAGAATGGCATTGCGTTCGAGCTTTATTCCGATATCAAGCCGAATCCGACCATCGAGAATGTACAGCACGGTGTTGAGGCATATAAAAAGTCAGGTGCTGACTGCATGATCACCATCGGCGGCGGTTCTTCCATGGATACAGGTAAGGGTATCGGTATAATCGTTAATAACCCTGAGTTTGCTGATGTTCGTTCACTTGAGGGCGTTGCTCCCACAAAGAAGCGCACGGTATTCACCATTGCGGTTCCCACCACAGGCGGTACAGGTGCCGAGTCCACAATAAACTACGTTATCACTGATGTTGAGAAGAAGAGGAAGTTTGTCTGCGTTGACCCTAACGACATTCCCGATATTGCAGTAGTAGACCCCGACATGATGTCTTCAATGCCCAAGGGACTTACAGCTTCTACAGGTATGGATGCTCTTACCCACGCTATCGAAGGCTATACTACAGGCGCAGCCTGGGAACTTGCCGATGTTCTGAACTTAGAGTCTATCCAGCTCATTGCAAAGAACCTTCGCAAGGCTGTTGAGAACGATCCCGACGGAAGAGAGGGAATGGCTCTTGCCCAGTATGTAACAGCTATGGCTTATTCAAACGTAGGTCTCGGAATCGCACATTCCATGGCTCATACCCTTGGTGCTGTTTATGACACACCTCATGGCGTAGCCTGCGCTATGATGCTTCCCATAGTTATGGAATTCAATCAGGAGTATACAGGAACCAAGTTTAAGAATATAGCAGAGGCCTTTGGCGTAGATACCACCGGAATGGATGAGAAGGCATACAGGAAAGCCGCTATCGATGCGGTTCGCCAGCTTTCTGTTGATGTTGGTATTCCTACAAAGCTTGAGAAGCTTAAGGAAGAGGATCTGCCTTTCCTTTGCGAGTCAGCAGCTGCAGATGCCTGCGCTCCCGGCAACCCGAGACACGCAGAACTCGCTGATTTCGAGGCCATGTTTAGACAGTTGATGTGAGCGGAGGATTTTTTCCTTCAGAAAAAATCCGTAGCGATATGGCACGTTTCTGAAAGAAACGTGTCCTGCGAAGCAGGATTGTACTCAGGCTTCAAGCCTGAGTACAACCTAAACGAGCAACAAAAAGCGGCCCTACCTCGGGGCCGCTTTTCTTAACTTATTGACGTTTTCTTATAAACCCGTCGCCGTCTATATCCACATTATCCGTGGACCAGTTTCTCATTTTTTCCAATACCCCGGCATATTCCCCGGAGCCCGGAGAAAGGGCATGGGTGTAGCAGCCTTTCTGCAGGCAGGGTATGAACTGCAGGGATTCAAGTCGCTTATCCTTTATTACCGCTTCCACAAGACAGCTGTCCAGAGTCTTCGAGCTGAACCAATAATTCCCGAGGCTGTAAAGGACGGGGACATCTCCGATATAGGTGATCCCCTGGAGTACATGGGGGTGGTCTCCTATGATGAGGTCAGCCCCTGCATCCACATAGACTTTGGCAAGCTCCGTCTGGGCAGCCTCGTATATATTGGTGTTTTCGCTTCCCCAGTGCACGTATGCTATAACAAAGTCGCTGTTTTCCTTTGCGTTTCTTATAACGGTCAGAAACTTTTCAGGATCCAGAGTCCTTAATACTCCGGGACTGTCATCCGTAGCCTCTCTTGTGTCCGGCGGAAGGCTCCGCTCTATCTGGGTGGCTGACACAAAGGCGATCTTCATGCCGCCGGCTATGAAATACACGGGTTTCATGGCCTCTTCAAGGATGTGGCCTGCTCCCACATAGGGGATCCCTGCGTCATCAAGGGTGTCAAAGGTATCAAGGAGCGCCTCTTCACCGTGGTCAAAGGCGTGGTTATTTGCAAGGCTTACTATGTCTGCCCCAAGATCCTTCATATAGTTGACCGTTTCCGGCCTGGCCCGGAAGGTAAACTTTTTGTTGGGAAGGGGAGTTCCCCTGTTGCTGTAGGGGAATTCATTGTTGATCATGAAGATATCCGCATCATTGCTACGTTTAATGAGAACGGGGTCAATGGAAGTAGATATTCCGCCGCCTCTGCTGCGGAGGGAATTCATGATGGCGTATCTGTCGTCGAAATTGATGTCCCCCGCAAAGTCTATGACCACCTTTCCGGGTTCTTTAACGCTCTTTAAGTAGATGCCGTTTTCGGACACATCCTCTTCGGAGAGGACATAGCCTTCAAATGAAGGGGGTTCCTCTTCTTCCGGGACTTCAACTTCTGAAGGGGGTTCCGGAAGGGTTTCTTCTGTTGGGATATTGATCACATCGCCCTCCTCTTTTTCCGGAGTTTCCTGTTCCACGGATCTCCCGGATCCGTCAAGCACTATGGGAGTTTCCTCGGAAGGCTTTTCGGATGTCTCCGGAACGGCGGTTGTTTTGGAAACCGCTTCACATGAGCAAAGGAGAATAGTAAGTGATAATATTGTTAAAAGCATTGGTTTTCTCATGCTTAAAAAGATATCATAAACCGCCTGTACAATGCAATCCGGGTGAGACAGTTGTAAAGCGGCGGCAAACTGATATAATACTGTTCGGGGGATCTGATCCGTTGATGACAGAAACCTTATGTCATTGATGGTCATACGGTATTATGGGACAGATATTATTCTTTGATTTTTGTGCACTGCCTATATATATATTGATAATCTTCACGATCTTTGTGCGGAAGACCACAATGGGCTCCAGTAACGTGCTCTATATTTTTCTTACGGCTTTCCTTACCCTGAATACGATCATTGATATAATGTCGGAATGCTATGGTGCCTTTCTGCCCTTTTCGGAAAGCGAGCTCCTGTTTTTTGACGCCATGTCCTTTGCCTATCTGATACTCAGGAATTTAAGCAGCGTTATCTATGTGCTGTTCATCATTACATACACCAGGACCATGTACCGGTTTAACAGCAAAAAGATACGTGTTCTTTTCTTTGTTCCCGAGATCATTGTCCTCATCGCCCTTCTGACCAATCCCATTCACCGGAAGATATATACCGTAAGCGCAGAGACCGGCTACAGCAGAGGACCCTATATCCTGTTACTGTATATAGTTGCATTGATCTATGCCGCTTTCGGCAGCGGCTATCTCATTTATTGCAGGAGATTTATCGAGACTAAAATATGGGTGGCGCTTCTTTCCATGTATGTACTCTCTTTATCCGCGGTTTTCTGGCAGTACCTCTATCCGGACTGGCTGGTGGAAATGTATGCGTCAGCCGTAGCCTGTCTGATGATAACCCTGCTTGTATTGAGGCCCGAAGAGATTACGGATACATCTGTGGGGCTTCCGGGCTGGCAGGCGTACAAGGCGGAACTTCATAAGATAGTGACTGTCAGGCATCCCGTACAGATAATCGTCATGCGCTATATCAACGGCAGTAATATAAGGACTTATATCGGGGAAGAGGCATATCGGGATTATGTCAGAAAGATCGCGGATATCCTGACCTCATTCTTCCGTTCCAAGGATGACTATTTCGAGCTTTTCTATGAAGGACCCGGCACTTTGTACTGTGTTCTGGAGGGGGAAAGCGAAGAGTATGATATCGTTCCGGATATTGACAGGTTAAGACAGCTGGTAAGCGAGAGCACAGGGGAATATGAAGCTGCGGGCGTCCATATGGAAGGCCGGATTTGTTCCATCCTTTACCCCGGGGATGCAGACAGCGAGGAAGAGATCATCCGTTTGGGACATGAATTTAAGAACCTTATCCCGCCGTCACAGATCTATGTAAAAGCCACAGAGTTTGTGGGTACCACGGATTATGAGATCGGGACCCGCATGGATGTCATCTTGAATAAAGCAATTACAGAGAAGAAATTTGAAATGTATTACCAGCCTATCTATTCCCTAAAGGATGAACGCTTTAAGTCCGCTGAAGCATTGATAAGGCTCTGGGATGATACATACGGTCCCATACCTCCGGGGATCTTTATCCCTGCTGCGGAAAGGATGGGACTTATGCTCCCCATAGGGGATTTTGTGCTGGAATCGGTCTTCCGTTTTATCGCCGATAACGATATAAGAGCCATGGGGCTTGAGTACATAGAGATCAACCTTTCCGTGGCCCAGTGCCTGCAGTATGATCTTGCGAATAAGATAAAGGAGCTTCAGGACAGGTATGGAATAAGCCCGGAACAGGTGAATTTTGAGATCACTGAGACCAGCTATGATGATATAGGAATTACCGGAGAAAACAATATCAAGCGGCTGGTGGAAATGGGGTACAGTTTCTCCCTGGATGATTACGGGACAGGATATTCCAATATAAGGAGGCTTTCCAAGCTGCCTTTAAAGATAATAAAGATTGATAAGAGCCTGATAGACGATCTAGGTTCGGAATCGGGGAAGATCATAATAAAGAATGTCATCAGAATGATGAAGGATATAGATAAGGAACTGGTGGCGGAAGGAGTAGAGTCGGACAAGGAAGTCGGTATGCTTTCGGAGCTTGACTGCGACTTTATCCAGGGTTTTTATTACTCAAAACCGCTGCCGGTTAAGGAATTTGTCAACTGGATCAGGAAGATACAAGCTGAAAACAGTAAATCAGACCCCTTGACACATATGGTTTAATATGATAATCTTCTCTTCGCCCTGAAAAACAGGGCAGCCGAAGACAGCAGGTGCGGAAACGCATAAGTGCAGCATGTACGCCTGCCGAGGACAGATAAGAGTTTATTTGGACTTTTACGGGCTCCGCTTCTTTGGCGTGAGCCCTTTTCGATGACGATTGGCAGTGTGCCCTGCCCTTCACGAAAATTCGGCTCCTGTTACCGATCTTTGACCGGTGACGTGGCACGGAATGATGTCCGTGCTTCCATATCAAATAAGGAGGTAAAAGCTTAATGGCAAAGGTAGAATTGAAGCAGCCTGTTGTAGACGAGATAGCAGGCAAGATCAAGGATGCCAAGGCGGCCATCCTGGTAGATTACCGGGGACTTACTGTTGAGCAGGATACTGTTCTCAGAAAGCAGCTCCGCGAAGCCGGCGTGGTATACAAGGTTTACAAGAATACCATGATG
>JAFSKT010000135.1 GCA_017448845.1 Lachnospiraceae bacterium | reverse complement strand
TTTTATGTAAACCGGATACCCTAAAGCGATCCCAAGTCTTTTTCTCTGTCCCACTGTATAATTAAAGATACCCTTATGGGTTCCAAGGATCTTCCCCTCTTCATCCACGAAATTGCCTTCAGGGGGTAAATCTCCATCTGTCTGCTCCCTTATAAAATCCGCATAGCTTCCGTCGGGAATAAAGCAGATCTCCTGGGAATCGGGCTTTGACTCCACTCCCAGCTCCGCTTTTTCCGCGATCTCCCTGACTTCCTGCTTGGAATACTTCCCAAGAGGCATAAGGGTCTTTTCAAGTTGTTCCTGGGAAAGACGATAGAGCATATAGGTCTGGTCCTTTTCAGCGTGCTGCGCCTTACAGACCGTGAGCCTGCCGTTATCAAGCTTTGTGACAGACGCATAGTGGCCCGTGGCTACATAATCCGCTTCCAGCACCTTTGCGTAGTAGAGGAGATATTCCCACTTGATGACCCGGTTGCAGATCACGCAGGGATTGGGCGTAACCCCCCGGAGATAGTCATCGATAAAGGGTCTTACCACCTTTTCTTCAAAGTCCGGGACCCGGTTAAAAACATGATAGGGGATCCCTATCCTCCGTGCCGTCTCCCTGGCGTCATCTATCTCGCAGCAGCGGCTGTCCTCTCCGTTGGAACCGGTCCAGGTCCGGAGAGTGGCCCCTGCCACATCATATCCTTCTTCCTTCAGGAGGAAAGCCGCCACTGCGCTGTCCACTCCTCCTGACATACCTACTAATACTTTTGACATCTTTGATCTGTCCTAAACAACCAAAGTCAGGATATTAAGCCCGAAAGTATTCTGATAGTTCATGGATTTCGACATACGGCTTACAAGCTGCAGCCCGATATTGCGGAAAGCATCAGCGTCCACGCCATCTTCTTTATCCTCCGTTCCGAACAGACGGGCTGCTTCTTCAGGATTAAAGGGGATCCCGTCATCTTTAAAGCTTATGATGATCTCGTCATTAACATAGGAAACACGGATATCTATGCTGTGTTTTTTGCCGTCCTTAAACCCATGCTGAACGATATTTCCCGCAAGCTCCTCTGTACAAAGGGATGCACAGTGCCTGCGGCGGCCGGTGATACCGTGTTCATCGCAGAAAGCCCAGATCTGTTCTGAAAGATTTATGACCTCGTCCATCCGGTGGATCGTGATATCTATCCTGTTTTCTTTCGGTACTCCGAAATCCTTGTCAAAGCACATCAGATCGTCAAGGCTAAACACCGGCTTTTTATTGTAATAAATGGCAAAGACCAGGAGAAGAAGGACACAGAAAGTGCAGCCCATGAGCTGTCCGACCCATACTCCCGTCATACCGAAGGGAGGCACCAGGATAAATGTAAAGAGACACACTCCCAGTACTCCGTCAACCACCGATACCGTACGAACGATGCCTTCATGGGACAGACAGTGGTAATAATTGGAAAATCCGACTATCAGAGTGCTTATCGGCGCATACAGCGGATATAGCATAAATCCCGAAAGGGTCATCTGATAAACCGCTGATGAAGGATCATGGAAGAACATATTGGTGATCGGTAAGCAGAGTGCTGACACAACAACGGCCACGATCACAACCAGAAGCACTCCCCTTCTTAAAAAGGTTCTCATCAGCACCTTCAACCCGGTCTTATCCTCTTCGCCCACATATACGCTTCCGAGGACCATGACCGCCGAGGTTACACCGGCGGGGACCGCCCAATAGATACAGCCGAAGGAATAGACCGCAGAGTACGCCGCCAGACCGTCCGGTCCCACATAATGCTGGATTATACCGTTCAGGATAAGGCCCCTTATGGAAATGCAGAACTGAGTCAATGCTCCGGGAAGTCCGTTTACCAGTATATTCTTTATGTCCGACAGAACAATGCTCTCCATGCTGAAACGGATGACCGCATTTTTCCCAAGAAAATAAGTGGCCTGGATGATAAAGAAGAAGACGTTTCCAAAGGAAGTGGCAAGTCCGAGACCGAAGAGTCCCATATTAAACACTGCGACAAAGAGCCAGTTTGAAAGGATGTTTACCACAAACATGGTAATTATCGCGTTATAGCTTCTCTTTTCCTGATGCTCCAGCTGTAAAAATGCCGTAAACTGGGTTCCGATGCAGTAAAAGGGAAGCCCCAGGGCGTATCCGCGTATGTATGTGGACAGCTCATGCACAAGCTCATTCCTCGCACCGATAAAAACCGCGATACTATCCGGGAAGATCTCGCAGGAAAACAATAAACATAATGAGATCACCGACATAATGATCATATCCAGCGTAAAGATGCTGCGGGTCCGCTCCACCATCTTTTTTCCCAGATATCTGCCGCAGAGCACCTGGGCACCGCCAAATATCAGTGCATTCACTCCGTTCAGCAGGTTTGTCACGGGACTGAAAAGCCCGGTGACTGCCATAGCCTGAGGACCTATGAGATTTCCCGCGAAAGCATTATCGATAATGGCATTTATACCGCCGATGATCACGAGAACTATCTGCATGGGCAGAAGCTTCATGTATAGTCTGGGAATGATCTCCGACTGTATTACTTCTTTACTGTCTGACATTTTTCCCCCTTTTATGATACGTGTTTTTAATAATATTAAATATAGCAGAGATGTAACAGTTCGGGAAGGCTCACCTCACTCTCGGGAAGCTCTCCCGCATAAGAACTCATTGCCCGCCTGACCTTCTCACAGTAATATGACTTATACTCAATTGCCTTCGGAAGGTAGGTATCAAATACGGGACGGCATTCTTTCCGCTCTTCCTCACCGGACCTGAGATATAACAGGAGGGAATAGAAGATATGCCGCTCGCCGTGTTTTATCAGCATTTCCCTGTCTTCCGGACCGGTCCCCTCCTCTTCTGCCAGAGAGATGACCTTTAAGTAGGCGTTCGCGTAGCCCCGGGCGGAATCTATGAGGTGCCTGGTATACATCACCGAGTCCCTGCGAAGTCTTCTGTCCAACAGCACTTCCCCAACCTCTTTTATCCTTTCCGCATAATAATAGGTGAAAAAGCCGAAATCCTCATCCTCATGGATAACCCCTATGGGATAGCGGACACCGCATTTATTCAGGAATTCCCTCCTGTAAAGCCTGGTCCACACGGGACTTGGATATTCCTCGGTCATGTTCTCATAGAATTTCCTAAGGCTCTCCCGGCCGCTGGTAACCCTTTCCGAGCATTTCTCACGGATAAATTCGTCCTTATGGGCTTCCACATCATCAAAAAGCTCCGGATCCGTGGTAAAAACCTCCGCATTGAAAAGGAGGATGTCCAGATCTTCGGCGGATGCTTCATCATAGAGAAACTGCAAGGCATGCTTTTTCAGCCTGTCATCGCTGTCAAGGAAGTACACATATTCACCTTCCGCAACATCAATCCCGGCATTTCTGGCAGAAGAAGCCCCACCATTTTCCTTATGGACTACCTTCACTCTCCCGGGATAGTCCCGGGCATAATCATCTGCGATCTTCTCCGAGCCATCATCCGAACCATCATCCACAAGAACGGCCTCCACC
>JAFSKT010000134.1 GCA_017448845.1 Lachnospiraceae bacterium | reverse complement strand
GAAGGAAGAGAAGAAGGAAGGGAAGAAGAAAGAAAAAAGACAGAAGCTGAACGTAAGAGGGCTGATACTGCTGAAGCCGAGTTGGAAAAATACCGGAAGAAATATGGTGCTTTGGCATAAAAGTGTCACCGGTGGTGACACAATTGAGCCGGTTTTCCCTCAAAAAGACCTCCCCGGACATGTCCCGGGAGGCTTTTTTTGTCTGTTTCAGTTTATGAGCAATGCTCAGTCTACAGAATCTACGTAGTAGTTATTGGTCTTGGTATTATAAATACCTACACGAAGCTCGGTCACCTTGGTGTCCTTTTTGTAGTCACCATAGCCTGCAGGAATGGTATATGTTGCATCCCTGTAGATCACACCGTCAGTGAAAGGACAGAAGTTACCCTTAGGAAGAAGTGCTACGCCAGCATCGCCGAGATCCTTTACTTCATAGTCCTTATCCTTCTTAAGCTTATAGGTGGTGAAGCTCTTCTTCTTGAGCCATCCACTGGCGTTAAGAGATCTCTCATAATCTCCCGTTACATTGATAAGATATACGGAAGGACCGTTCTTTCCTGCTTTCTTTGCATCTGTAAAGAGGTCGATGGAACCCATACTTCTACCAATTTCATCGACATAAAGCTCTCGCTTTCCGATCCAGCTTCCTCTTGTGGCATTATCCGTACCAAATCCATCCTGGACAAGACTCTTGCCTGTGCCGTACCAGTCGTCATCGTGGAAATTAGGGAAAGGATAAACGTGTCTGAAACCAAGAGGTGAGCCTACATGGTCAAAGTCTCCATAATAATGATATCCTTTGTCATCCTCATCAGCATTCTTGAAATTCGTTGTTGAAACAAGATCAAAATATGCATTAGCGAAACTGTTCTGGCAGATATCAAACTTGAATTCTGCCTTCTTAAGCTTCTCATTATACTGGTCAACACCATTCTTAAGGAGCTTCTTCGCATCCTTAAGCTCGGTATCTTCCTTGTCAGCGTTAAACTTTATGGAGATATTGAAATAAGGATGTGCATCACCCTTAAGGTAAGGGTTATCGATCTTTACATAGCCGAGGTCATTTCCTTTATCATCCCATAACCTGTTCATGGAAACATTTGCGTAGATATTGTTCTTCGGCTTAATTGAAACTTCCAGCTCCTTCTTAGACTTCTTGGCATTATTCCATGATGCAGTATTTGAAATAATAACAGGCTCTTTGCCTGCTTCCTGTTTAACAAGTGCTGCTTCAACCCTGATGGCGCTGTTGTTCTTGTCGATCTTGCCATCATCCGGAGCTTTCCTTACATCATCATATTTCTTTCCGTTGAAGGGAACAACAGGAACGTTGGTGCCGACATTTAAGCCTACATAACCATCCAGCTTATAGGCAACAAGCAGGTAAGTGGTATCATCAAGCTTTATTACATTGCTGGAAACACCGTCAACAAATGAGGCATCCCCAGGAACAAACTCTCTAATCTTCTTTTCATCATTATCGCGCCACCCGCCGGTATAATTAACAAGATTAGATCCGTAATAGCCAGCTTCCCGTGCATAGCCATTGTTTCCGCCATAGTTCTCAGAAATGGTTATGGGTCCGTCAGTAACATAATGCTCACTGTCAAAGTGCTTGGGATCTTCCTTTTCTCCGGCCGCCTTTGCGTCTATCCAACCAAGGAAGCACTTTGCCATAGCGCCTGCATCATCTGTTGCAGCAAACCAGCCATAGCAATTTGAAGAAGCAGTCTGAGCGGGTGTGCTAATTTCATCCGTATCGACACTGGCTTTTACTGTCTTCTCCCCTCCAAAAGCAAAAGTATTCATGCTGAATACCATTGCTGCTGCCAGGAGGAGTGATAACATTTTTCTCGTTCTTTTTGTCATGTCATTTTTCTCCTTTTTTGTTTTTATCCGCCTCCCCCTTATACGCCGGTTGTGCCCCCACGCTCAGGGAAGATACTCAATACATAATTATATGTACCGATTAATAATAAATCGGTTTTAAAAAAATTGCAATTATTTTAATATCATATGTTGTTTTTTTCGATCCTCCGGACATTCCCCCTAAACTGTCATTATCCGTTGATTTTACCCTGTTTTACCGTTATAATATTTAATTAAGGATGCTTTGGGGAGAGCAAAGGGGCGAAAGATCATATGAATGACATTTCTGACACAAAAACCCAAAACAGTTTTGAAAAGAAACGGTCCCGTGCCGGTTTTATAATATTGCTTATCTGCCTGTTCTTAGCAGCCATCTTTATCAGGAGAACAGCGACATCGGATGCTGTCATGATGATAGGGAGCAGTCATATTCCCATTGCCTCCTTTGCAGGGATGTTCTCCATGCTCACCAATATATGTCTGATTTTCCTGGTGGTATTTTACGACAAACCGGGACTTATCGCCGCCGTGGTTTTTCTTGCTGTTAATTTCCCGATCCTTATGATGGGCATCATTATGGATCACAGCTTTTCGTCCATTCCCGGCCTTTTCGGAGGCTTATTTACCATCATTGCCGCTTTTCTTATTTATAACAGCAACAAAAGGATCCGTAAGTATCAGGAGACAGAGCTGGATAACCTGCGGGAAAAACAGCTTATTTCCCAAAGGCTCTTTGAACAGACAGCCACCGCTCTTGTAAACGCCATAGACGCGAAGGATACCTACTCCCACGGACACTCCCTGCGGGTCGCAGAGTATTCCGAAAAGATCGCGGAAATGCTGGGGAAAAGCGAGGAGGAGCGTACCCGGATCTATTATGCCGCTCTTCTTCATGATGTGGGAAAGATAGGAATAGATGAAAGCATCATCAATAAACCGGGTAAGCTTACGCCGGAAGAGTATGCCGTGATAAAGCAGCATCCCAACATGGGAAGCCAGATCCTCTCCGGCATCAAGGAATATCCCTATCTCAGCATCGGTGCCCATTACCATCACGAGCGTTATGACGGAAAGGGTTATCCCGACAGGTTAAAGGGGGATGATATCCCCGAGATCGCGCGTATCATATCGGTGGCGGACGCCTATGACGCCATGTCATCAAACAGGAGTTACAGAAAGGCTATCCCCCAGCAGTTGGTGAGGGAAGAGATCATCAAGGGCGCAGGGACCCAGTTCGATCCTGAGATCGCGCGTATCATGCGGCACCTTATCGATATGGATCCCGAATATACCATGAAGGAAAGAGCCGCAGTAAAGGAGCTTTCCGGCAAACATGAACTCCGATGTAAAGAATTCAGGAGCGAGATCTCCGACGGCATCGCAGTGACTTCCCGTATCACAAAGATCCATCTCCTCTTCACCCCCGGGGACAAAAAAGCCTTTCCTGCCCTTATACTCTTTGATTCTTTAGACGAACGGGTTCATAAAAACGAAAAGACAAGAATAGACCTGAACTATTTTGAATACTGCGAGCTGTACTTCGACGGACATATTGCAGACAGCTGTATAAGAAAAGTCCGGACGGAAACCGTGGGATCGGGATCGGCACGGCAGATCTCCGCCTCTTCCATCGGCACCGCCTATGATATTGAAGCCGTTAAGGTTAAAGACCATGTCCTTATCTCCATTGAAGACGGGGAAAAGACCGTGAAGACCACCATTGCCCTTCCGGACAGCTCAAGATATGTGTATATCGGCCTCAGCGGGGAAAACTGCCTTATCAGCAATGTAAATATCAGCAGGGCCGAGGAACCCGTTGATAATGACTATATTCCAAGGATCGCGGAAGAGATCAGCTATATTGACGGTCCTGAAGGGGATATACCGAACATCCAGACTGACGGATACCGATACGACGCCACCGAAGGAATCCCCATTACCGACGGTCTCACCCTGACCTTCCATACAAAGAGCCTTCCCACATCAAGGCTTGTATGGCATTGCCCTTATATTGATGTATTTTATTCCGATGACAGAAAGGTGTACGGCGAAGGCTACCGGGAGTATTCTTTGATACGGCTTGACGGGGAGCACTGGGACGAGGAAGTCAGTGCGGAGAATAAGCTGTATGTGAATAAGAGCGAAGACTTTAAGGGATGGGATGCCTGGAAGAAGTCCAATAAAGAGGGCTTTGAATGTGCGGTCACCTTTTCACGCAAAGGTAACGAGATTACCGTTTTCACCGAAAATCTCGGTCTGACCATTAAGAATGTCATCACTGTCACAGACGGCAAGAAGAATATCTACGCAGCACTCACCGGCGACCAGTGCGCCATCACCAACATCAGGATCAATAAGTGATATTACTGCTTTTCTCCTTTATATGATGGGGGCTTTGCAGATTATAATTCCTTCAGGTCCAGGTCGGCATGTTTGTGGGTTTTCTGTTAGCCGGCTTGCCTCCGTTTCCGAGTCCTGTGGCCGGAGTATTCGTGCCTTTTTCCTGACCTCCAAGGAACATGGGGTCTCCCGTTATATCGTCACCCATCACAGCATATCCGGCATTCGCATTGTCAACACCGGACCTGTATAAAGTATTTCTGAGGTTGACCGCACCGCCGTTTACATCCTCAAGCATATCGTCATTTAGTTTCTGTATCTTGTTATCCATAGTTTAAACCTTCCTTTCGAAAAAATCTGTTCATCAATAATATACGTATTATACCACAGACCCGGCAGTTATTTTTTTCGCACGGGATCATTTCCCCCTCCTCCGGGCCCGTGATCTCTGCCGCCATGTCCGCCTCCTTCTTTTTCTCCGCCGTCTTTTCCGGGGTTATCGGAAGGTTCCCTTCCCCTTCCTTCATCGGAGTTTTCCGGAGGTGCCTCTCCGCCACCGTTGCCGGTATTATCAGGCGACGGTGCAAAACCACTGTTATCGGGATTTTC
>JAFSKT010000133.1 GCA_017448845.1 Lachnospiraceae bacterium | reverse complement strand
GCCTGGATATGGAAGGTGTGGGCTTTACTGCAGCCCTGAATACTAAACTGTCCCCGTCACTGAATCCCCCCAGAGTCCCTCCGGAGTGATTACTTGTTTTAACTATCTTCCCTCTGTCCATGGCAAAGGGATCGTTATTTTCGGATCCCTTACTGCGGGAGGTCTTAAAGCCGTCTCCCATTTCAAATCCCTTCACAGCGCCGATAGACATGATTACCTTTGAGAGCTCCGCGTCTAATTTATCAAATACAGGCTCTCCCAGTCCCACCGGAAGTCCCTCTACATGGCACTCTATCACGCCTCCTAAGGAATCTCCCTCTTCTTTAAGGGAATCTATGTATTCCGCCGCCTGCATGTAGCAGTCGTGATCCGGAAGCCCGAGGGGGTTGTTTGCGGCTTCATTTATATCGGTTATCTCCTCGGGAACCGTGAAACCCCCTATGGATCTGGCAAAGGCCTTTACGGATATACCTAATTCGGAAAGGAGCTTTAAGGCCACTGCACCGGCAGCAACCCTTCCTGCAGTCTCTCTTCCCGAGGACCTGCCGCCGCCTCTGTAATCCCTGAATCCATACTTTTCATCAAAACAGAAATCGGCGTGTCCCGGCCTGTAAACGTCCTTTATCTCCGAATAATCCTTTGACCTCTGGTCCTTATTCCGGATAAGCAGGGCTATGGGAGTCCCCAAAGTCTTTCCTTCAAAAACCCCTGACAGGATCTCCACCTCGTCCCCCTCATTCCTTGCGGTGGTAAATCTGGACTGTCCCGGCTTTCTTCGGTCAAGATACTTCTGAATATCCGCCTCTGTTAAAAGCATGCCTGCCGGACATCCGTCCACCACTGCCCCCACGGCAGCACCGTGGGATTCTCCGAAGGTTGAGACCCGGAATAATGTACCAAATACGCTTCCGGCCATGTAATTACCTCACATCCGATCTGCTGATACGGGGAACCTCATTGATATGCAGATATTTCCCCAGGGTCTTTACTATGAAATCATGATCCTGCACATGGTTCATGCCGGACACAAGTATGATCCCCACAACTCCGGCGTCCTCCACCCTTATGGGGAAACCACCTCCTGCGCAGGCATATATATTCTCATCCATGAACTTGTCAGACATGGTCTGGTCATCCTGCTTTAAGCGCATGAACCAGGAGAGGGAGCTCACTTCCGTACGGAGCACTGTGTTGAATTTCCTGTTCATCCAGGAAATGTTATCCAGGTTCGTGCCCTCCCTCATAGCCTGATAGATAACGGCTCCGTTGCAGCGCCTTATGGAGATCGCAATGGGAAGCTCCTTATTTACCGCTTCCTGCAGCATGTAATTTCCCAGGGCTATGGCGTCCTCATTTGTGAAATGATTGAACTGCAGGATCTCCTCCTGCATATCCAGTATCTTCCTTATTTCCTCAACTGTCTTTTCCTTGTTTTCAGAATCCATCTCACATCCTCCTTATATTTCCCGGTCATACGTCGATCGATTCCAGCTTGAATTCTCTTCCGCTGCCTTTTATAAGCTTCCCCATGCTGCCGCAATCCGGACAGTCAAAGCTCTTTTCATGGGGAAATTCCCTGCCGCAGTTTTTGCATTTCAGCATGGCAGGCACATGGGTGAAATGTAGCACAGCCTTTTCACAGCTGTGACCTTTGGAAAGTATGTCAAAATACATCTGCACACACTCTCCCATGATCCCCGAAAGCTCACCGATCTTAAGGTTGATGGCCTTTATACCGGTGATGTTCTTTTCTTCGCTCTCCCTGTCTAAAGTCCTTATCAAATCCTCTACCACAGGCAGCTCATGCATTATATTTCTCCAGGGTTTCCTTTATAAGATCCTCATTGTCAAAGTAGTTTATCTTCATGGCGTCCTTCACATCATGAAGGGTCTTTGCAGCCACTTCCCTTGACACTTCCGTGCCCTTCTTCAGTACTTCATAGACATAGGGGATCTCTTTTTCAAACTCGTGCCTCTTTTCCCTTATGGGCTTTAAGGTCTCCTGAAGAACGTTATTCAAGAACTTCTTTACCTTAACGTCACCGAGGCCGCCCCTCTTGTAATGTTCCTTCATCTCATCAAGGTTCTTGTAATCCGGGCAGTATTCCGCAAAGTGATCGTCATTTGAGAAAGCATCCAGATACTGGAATACCGTATTTCCCTCTATCTTTCCCGGATCCTCCACCTTCAAATGCCCGGGATCGGTAAACATACTCATTACCGCCTTCTTTATCTCATCCTCTTCGGAAGCAAGATAGATGCAGTTTCCAAGGGATTTACTCATCTTCTGCTGTCCGTCGGTACCGGGAAGCCTCATGCAGGAAGCGTCGTCCGGCAGCATGATCTCCGGCTCCACCAGAGTCTCACCGTAAACGGAATTAAATTTCCTCACTATCTCCCTGGTCTGCTCTATCATTGGCTCCTGATCCTCTCCAACCGGCACGGTGGTAGCCTTGAAAGCTGTGATATCGCTGGCCTGGCTTATGGGATAGGTGAAAAATCCCACAGGGATACTGGCTTCAAAATTCCTCATCTGTATCTCCGACTTAACGGTGGGATTTCTCTGCACCCTGGCCACTGTCACAAGATTCATGTAATAAAAGGTGAGCTCGGTAAGCTCCGGGATCTGTGACTGTATCATTATATTGGTCTTTTCGGGATCAAGCCCTGCGGCTAAATAATCCAGAGCCACTTCCACTATATTCTGTCTTACCTTTTCAGGATTTTCCGCATTGTCCGTAAGAGCCTGGGCGTCCGCGATCATAACGAAGATATCCTTGAATTCTCCGGAGTTCTGCAGCTCCACCCTCCTTCTCAATGATCCCACATAATGTCCGATATGCAGTCTTCCTGTGGGTCTGTCGCCTGTTAAAATAATCTTTTCCTTCAATTCCTGAAATCCTCTCTTTTTCCCTTAGTAATTGCCCTTCGGCAAAAGTTTTTCTTTAATATAACGGAAGGTCTTTTCCTCCCCATATACCGAAAGCATCCTTAAAAGCCCGTACAGCATCCGCTTTGTCTCAGGGTTCATGGGTATATGCTCATAGCTGTTCATGAAATACTGTAACGGCAGATCATCGGTATAATGGCCCTTATTATAGATCTTTGAAGCCGCTATCCTGTCCATCATCATCTCGATAAGGTATTTTAAGGGCATTTTTACCGGGATGGTGAGATCCCCTTCCGGCTTCATGCCCTTTCTTACCATATCCGCTGCGGAATTATAATCAACCCAGTATTCATAGTGGTGCTTATTCCTGCCCTTATGGTGAAGCCAGGCGGATGAATAGCCCTTTTCTTCCCTCTCTGCGTTATTAGGGCTCCTGTTTCCCTGAAAGTACCTTGCTCCCACAAGGAATTCCCCGGGAGAATACTTTGACAGGTCGTGCATCAGGCCCTGTCCGTAAAGGCCCACCTTAAAGCAGCCCTTCATGACTTCCATCTTATGCTCGGTTACGGTAAGAAAATGATTCCATACATTTTCAGGCTTTATCTTCTTCAAAACTGCTCCCGCCGGGCTATCCGGCAAACTTCTTCACTAACCAGATCACCATCAGGTGAATGGGATAGAACGCATAAAAAAAATATTTCATCGAGGGCCCTCTTTTCCCATTGTAAAAAGAAACAGGTATGAGAGCAAGTCCCGCGTATGACTGTATACCGGCCTTAAATAGCCTTATATTTACAGCTAAGATACTTAAGTCCCGGAACATGGTAAAGTCTCTTAAGCTGTAAAAGAAATATATCATGAGTATTCCCGGATATCTGTAGCTGAAGTGGAAGGTCTCCGCAATTGCCATGGAAGCTATGACGATAAAGGCTTTCAGCGTCACACTTTCCGTCCACTCAAGGAGATATAACATCAAAAGTCCCAAAAACAGGGTAAAAAACACGTTCTGATGTTCCGGGCATATAAACTTTCCGGAGTTTATTAAGTTGTAGGGCAGCTCCGAAACCAGCGCAAAAGCCAAGAGCCGCATCAGGTAATGATTGATATTCCTGCTGTGCCTGAATCCCTCCGTAAGGAGAAAGCAATATATGGGAAAAGCCAGCCTTCCCACACATCTCATCCATACCGTCCCCGGGAACAGGAACTCTCCCGTATGGTCTATGACCATTGCGATACAGGCTATGATCTTCAGTGTAAATGCAGACATCAGGTGGACGCTTTCAGTATGACCACAGAGCGGGGCGGCACATGGATAAAGCCTTCGTTTATAACCGGATTTTTCTTCTCGTTATTTGTATTAATGATAACGCCCCATTTCATGTCTTTCCCGCTCTTCGGCAGAGCCAGCTTCTCCACCTGCCAGTGCATATTATAAGCGCAGTAATAAAGCTGATTCCCGGAATACATGACTCCGATATGCCGGAAATAGTTATGGAACATGGCCTGCCAGGCCATTTCCCCGTGGAAAGAAGTCTCCGGATAGCGTCCTGCCTTTTTGCTTACGGCATGCCTGAATATGGGATTTTCATTCCTCAAAGCCGTAAGAGTCCTTACAAATTCCGTAAGGCTGCTGTTCTCTTTCTCATCCTTCCAGTTAAGCCAGGTCACAGGGCTGTCTAAGCAGTAGGGGTTATTATTTCCCTTCTGGGAATTCCTGAACTCGTCACCCATAAGGATCCTGGGAGTTCCTCTTGAGAGCATGAGATAGATAAAGGCGTTCCTTATCTGCCTGTCCCTTAAGGCAAGCACCGCCTTTCTCCTGCTCCTTCCCTCTACTCCGCAGTTCCAGGAGAAATTATTGTCACTGCCGTCCGTATTGTTTTCCCCGTTCTCCTCATTGTGCTTCCTGTCGTAGCACACCATGTCATTCATGGTAAGGGTATTAAAGGAGGCCATATAATTGATCCTTCCGCACTTGCCCTCTTCCAGGAGATGTCGGGCAAAGGATCCAAGCATATCCGCATCGCTCTTTAAGAAGCGGCGGTTATCATAGAGGAAGCCCTGATTGAGGACCGCGATCCTGTCCTTCATATCCCCTGACAGATAGTCGGGGCAGCTTTCCTCCGGACTCTTTTCAAATATGAATTTGCTATCCCTGAGGTAAGGGTCCCGCAGCACATCCTTTATGGGGATATCCGCGCCAAAGAGCGCAAAGCCGTCCACACCATAATTCACAACCCAGTGTCTTAATACATCCACAATGAACCTGGCTGTGTGGCTGGGCTCGAAATAGAAGTCCGCTATAACCTCTATCCCTTCCTTGTGGAGGTTCCTTATCATATCCTTAAATGAGGCGATGCCGTCTCCTGTTGCTGAAAAACTGTTCTTCGGCACAAAGTAATTTCCCGAGGTAAAACCCCAGTAATTAAGCCGTTTCTTATTCTTCTGTATATGGGAATCCCTTACAGCCTCTTCCTGGCTTTCCGGTTCCTTTTCCTTTATGGTCTCGTTGAAATCGTAGCAGGGCATAAGTTCAAGGGCATTTATGTTCAATCCCTTAAAATAGGGGATCTTTTCAACAACGCCCTCAAAAGTTCCGGGAGCCTTCACCCCCGAAGTCTTATGTTTTGTAAAACCTCTCACATGGAGATAGTAGATGATAAGATCCGAAAAAGGTCTGTTTCCCTGATAGCACTCGTGCTCCGGTTCTGTTTCCGGTAAGAATCTGCTCACCGCATTATTCTTACCCCATTTCTCATTGCCGGAGATCCCAAAGGAATAGGGATTGGTAAAGACTTCCTCACCCGAACGCAGGCGGTATCCCGTCTTCTCAATATCTATGTCATTAAGGAGCATGTTTCCCACAGCTCCTGTATTCTGCTTTTCATCAAAGGGGATCTCTTTTATGACCTTCCCGCTTTTAAGCGAGACCAGTTGCAGGAAAAGAGGCTCTTTCCCCGGATTCTCGGCAGCTATGTGTATAGTATTCCCCGCAGTCATTCTGTTATTTGATATACTCGCACTCATAGCTGCAATTCTATCACAAATCTCGCGCATTGTAAAAAAAAAGAGTGATAAAAAACACCGCTCTTTCGAACGGTGTTTTATATGATCATTATTAAATATCAGTATTTTCAGGCTTCCTGGACTACAACTCTGTTATTCATCACATTTTCATCAACCGCTGCCTGAGCTGAATCGTTGCGGGCTGCTGCAATATTCTCGCTGTTGTCGGTAGCTGCCGCATAACCTGCGCTGACATTTATGGTGATGTTTTCAAGTTCAGGCTGCTGTTCAGGGGTTTCGGGAGCAGAAACATTGACCGTTATGGTCTCCCTGTTATTCTCATTTTCTTCAGCCTTTGGTGTATTCTGTTCCGGAGTCTCGGGAACGCCATATTCCTGATCATTTCCGGCTGCATTCACTTCGGAAGTCTTTTCTTCCATTTCATTGGCTACATCATAAGGGTCGCCCTGCATCTCAAGAGCCACATCATAAGGGTCTTTCTGCATATTTCCTGCCACGTCGTAGGGATCCTTTTCCATCTTCTCCGCTACGTTGTAGATTTCCCTCTGCTCTTTCTCTGTAATGGCTTTATCCCTTTCCTCTATCTTCTTCTCAAGAGGATCGTACTGATCTTCCTTCTTTGCGAAGGGATCGTACTGATCAGCCAGTTTCTTGAAAGGATCGTTCTCCTCAGCCTTCTGATAAGCCTTGTTCTTATCTTCCGTGCTCTTTACGGATGAATTCTTCTCTTCATCCTTCTTCACCTGGGCAAACTTGGGAGTCTTATCCTCCTTAGGTATCTGGAAGTTCTCCTTTTCGTTAGCTGCGGGCTTATTCTGCTCACGGCTCTTCATCTCGGAGCGGTACTGGGCGGGAGTGATATCTCCGTCCTGATACATCTCCTTAAGCTCATAAGCATTGTACTGAGAAAGATCCGCATTCTTATTCATGTCGGCATCCGCAGCCTTGATGGCTCCGGTCTCATCGGAAAGCATCTTCGCCTCAGCTTTGTCCAGATTGATATTATAGAGCTCGGTACTTATGCCCTTTTCGGAAGCAACTTCGGAAATAGTCTCCGCAACGCTCTTCCCTTCCGTGTCGTTATCCTTAAGGAAAGAAACATTCCCCTGAGGCTTTGACTCATACATGGAACTCAGCTTCGAGTTCCCTGCGGATACATTAACCGTATCTCCGTCCTTTGAGATCCCTCCGTTAGCCTTGGCCTCCTTCATCAGTCTCTCATTGGTCTCTTCTCTGGAGGGTATAAACTTTATGACGCCTGCTGCGCCCTGGCCGGTCTTACCGGCATTTCCCAAAATATTGACAGCATTGACATTCATGCGACCACCTCCTTAATGGGGTCATACAGACATACTGTCCCTACCATACCTATACAGAAATATCATAACACCAAATTATAAAAAGTAAAAGGGGTTTTTTAATATTTTTCAGTTTTTTCCATGTTTTTTTCATGTCCCCTTTTACGCTTTACCTGCCCAATCTCCAAAACCGTCTTCCAGGCAAGTAATATCAACCCCTCTAAAACCCGTCTTTCGGATTTAGCACTATAATTCTTTAGGGGTTCGAGTTATTCCATTTTATCTCAAGTCAGCATGTTTGCTGGCTTTTTCTTATGCTAAAAAAACTTGACAAAACTTTTTCATTTATCTTGTCTATATAGTGCT
>JAFSKT010000132.1 GCA_017448845.1 Lachnospiraceae bacterium | reverse complement strand
TTGTTCCGGTTGTAGACCTTGATCACCAGCTCATCATCGTACCGGTACACATCTCCCTTGGCGCCGCGCCCTATTCGCTTGCAGCCATCCACGGAAACTTCCTTGTACTTTTTGTACCTCGCCTTCTCTGAATCGAAGGTTCCCGGCCAGATGAAATTAATATGCTTGATAAATTCCTTGAACGCTCCTGTCTTGTTGAGTGAGAGCTCCAGCTGCTCAGCGACGGTCCGATAATACCAGTGGTGCATCTTTTGATCCCGCTGGTGGAAGCTCTCCCACACCTTATCACCGTTCTCTGAGTAATTTCTTGCAACGGAGCGCACGTTGGCCAGCTTGTCTGCCAGCCACAGCATCCGGACCCCCTGGTCATCAGTATCCTTAAGCACTTTCAGGGATTCCTCCTTACGCCTCTTCCAGCTCTCGCTGCGGCTCTCCTCAGGATAAGCGTTTTCCGATTCTGAAGACACCAGAAAGGCCACCCGCTCTCCGAAGCGCTTTTTTATCTCCTGAAGCGTGCCATCAGTGTCCTCCACAATATCGTGCAGGATGCCCGCGGTGATGACATCCTGATCATCGGTCATTGTTGAAAGGATCTGTGCCACCTCCAGCGGATGCAGTATATACGGGCTGCTCCCCAGCTTGCGCACCTTTCCCTGATGCATGACGGTGGCATATATGATGGCTTCCTCGATCTTGTTCATCACGGCGCTGCCTCCTCCCATTCCGTTTTACTTAATTCATTCTATACGGATAGTGCTACTGTTACATGACATAAGTACATTATAGCTCAGGCTCTCATCTTCAATTTCCGGATTAAACAGTTCTCCGTTATCCTTGATTATTATTTCCGGCTCTTCTATAAACCGAAGCACACATTCCCCAAGAACTTTGTTTTTTCCGGCTTTTTCCTCCGTTTTCCTGCAAAGGGAAAGAAGCAGTTCCTTTGCTGCCTCTGTCTTTTTATTCATGGTTTAACCTTTATTACTGCTTTGAATTTCTTTCCGTATACCGTAAAGGGGATCGTGATCTTTCCTTTCTTCAAGGCTGTTCCCTTGATATGAAGTTTCCCGTCCTTGCCGATAGCTTCCACTCCGGAATAGATCAGGCCGTCCGCTGCGCCCTTGTTCCTGACGGTATCAAACTCTGCGTTTAATGGAATGGTTGTAACAAAGTCAAAGGTTTCTCCGGTTTTTGTTTCTGCTTTCAGCTTATTTCCAGCTTCAATGGAAGGTTCTATTATATTGATGGAAACCGTGACCCTCTTCCCGGTTTCTTTATGGTTGAACCAGAAATGGAGGTTTTCAGCCGGCTTCTTTGCGGAGACCTTGCCCTTTTTGCTGATGGACAGTTCTTTGTTATAATCCCCTTCAGCCGTTCCGTCCATATTTGAAATAAAGAATTTATTTCCCTTTACAACGGAAAGCTGGCAGTCAGAACTGATATCCAGCTCATATTTCTTTCCGTTCTCCTTAAGCTTAGTTGTATCCCCGGGAGCCATATAGCCTTTATTCATAGCCTCTATGGCATTTTCGCCGGGCGTTTTGGGAGCGATGTTATCTGCTCCAAGATTCGCCTTTAATGCATTAATCTCACTATCAGATAAACCAATGGACTTCATATATTCAGTTGCCACAGCCTGAAGATCTGCCTTCTTCAGATCCGGTATTCCAAAAATATTATTGAGATTTGTCTCAAAGTCTTTTACTATATAATCGTATTTTTCATCTCCCTTTTTTACTCCATAATAGTTGTAGAAGGAGACCATGTAATCCGCTACAAGTTCATCATAGCCGGCACCCATCAGGCACTCCAGAATAGCGCATACAGTCCCTGCCCTGTCCTTGCCTTCTGTGCAATGCACATGATAAACACCGGGATTATCAATGAAAAATCTAAGTCCCTTAGCAAATTTGTTCTTGAAATCATCCTGGGTGAAATCCAGCGCCATGTTAAGAGCTGTATACTTCTGCTTTGAATAATAACTGTCATCATAGCCTTCATATTCCTTTGCCGCCGTCTCGTCATCCGCAAGATTCATGATAACAGTGACTCCTGCATTCTTTATTGCGGCATCAGCATATGTATTTCTGTTAAATCTCGGATTGATCGGTGACGCTGACCTGTATAATCTGCTCTTTCCAATCCCGGTAGTTGTAACTTCCCTGAAATTTGCAAACTGCTCATCACTCAGTTCAGAATAGTCTTCCCTCTCATTGGTGTAACTCATCTGACGAATTTGTAATTCTTCATAATATCCGCCGGGAGTATTCATCGAAATCGTGAATACAACGGGAAAAGGGACACCTTCTGCCTGACTCCAGGTAACGGAGTTGTCACTTGCAATATTCTTTACTGCAATTCCATATGTTGTGGCAAAATCCCCCTTGTTAATTGCAATTGCAATGTATCCGTCTCTTACCAAAACTACCGGTTTTCCAATATCAACAAAAAAACCGTTGCAGAAAGGAGCTTCCAGCTTCTGATCCAAAAATGAAACATTCAAAACATCGCCATATTCATATCCTGCATCTAAAAAATCACTGCTTTCTATATCCAGACGGACATTCCCATATTTCTCGATCTGATTCGCACTCGTTGTGCCGGTAAACTCTTTAGTTGCAGTCCTGTCATCTCCGGTATTGAGGACTTCCGCAGCCTGATCTAAAGTTGCTGCAAAAGAAGACTTTCCTGCAGGAACAAGCAGCATCACCGAAAGTATCAAGGTCGTTGTAACAGCAATTACTTTTCTTCTCATTTTTCCCCTCCTTAAAATTTCCATTCCATATTCTCCAAAATCAACACCTTTCATAACACTATCAATTGGCACTGCGCCCGTCATACTGCCTGTTTGCCAGGCGCTGTTCAAAATCTGTTCTGGACATGGGTTTGTCAAACAGATATCCCTGTACGTATTTGATGTCGACACCCTTCAGAAAAGCAACCTGTTCCCAGTTCTCCACCCCTTCGGTGATCACGTTCATATTAAGCTCTTTTGCCATTCTCGCGATATTGGCCATAACGACGTTGTCGCGTTTTGTATTGGTGTGTTTGTCTATGAATGACTTGTCAAGCTTTAATACATCTGCAGGAAAATCCCTTAAGAGATTAATGGAGGAATAGCCCGTTCCAAAATCATCGATAGCCATGACGATATTGGCATCGTGCATGGAGCTGATAAACTGGCTCAGTCTGTCATTTTCTTCTTCGCTCATGGTTTCAGTGAGTTCCACTTCAATGTATTCCCGGGGGATGTCGTAGCGTTCGATTATCTCCCGTATGCGTTCCGAAAAATCGGGAAGTGCGAGGTTCTTTCTTGAGAAATTGGTGGAAATACGCACCGGCTTAGTACCTTCGTCGATCCACTGGCGGATATCCCGGCATACGCTTTCAAAAATATAGAAATCCAGCTTACAGATACTGTCATCGGTTTCAAGAACCGGGATAAATTCGTCAGGCCGGATGATCCTGCCGTTTTTTATCCACCTGACAAGAGCTTCCGCGCCGATCAGAGTGTTGGTCTCTGTATTGACCTTAGGCTGGTAGAAAGCCTGAAACTCGCCGTTTGAGAGAGCATCGGGGAAAGCATCCAGGAGCTGTTTCTGTCTCATGACAGTTTCATGCAGTTCCGGAGTTGAAAACAGGTAAGGAACCTTTTCTTTATGTCTCGCAACAGTTAATGCCGTTGAGCATCTCCCCAGGATCGCTTCGCCATCCAGTGTGTCATCATCAATATCCAGGCATCCCGTGATGGCCTGAAGATTTATCATGGTTCCTTCCCCGTCTATCTCAGCTCTTATATCCGTTCCCTGAAGGAGTTCCAAAAGTTTCTCTGTCTTTTCCTTATGAACCAGCATTACAAAGCTGTCGCCTGACAGCCTTCCCACACATTCATCTTCGGATATGAAGGACGAAAGAATGCCTGCATACTTCAAGAGTATATGATCCCCTGTACGCTTTCCATAGCGTTTGTTTATCAGGCCGAAATTCCTGACATTCAGATAAAACGCATTGTAATCCGTAAGTATCTTTTTCTCCCGGAGCCTGTCCACAAACGAACTGAAGCCTGCAGCGTTCGGCAGTCCCGTCATGGCATCCGTCTCTGAAGCCTTTAGAGCCAGCATATCTTTCAGATAATGAACGCAGTTGTCCTTATGATTAAAGTCGTTGTAAATTGCCACCGCCATCTCCTCGCAGGTGTCATAGCCGCAGCAGGAGCAGTTTATGTGACGGGATTCATCATCCAGTTTGTTCATATCAATAAAGATCCGGTCAAGTTCTTCCGCACCGGGAATCCGGCGGATATACTGTCCGGAGCGGTCCGTATACTTACGTTCATAATCCTTTAAGTCCAGACCGGAAAACTGCCTGTTAAGGCTTTCAAGCCTCTCTTCAGGCAGAGATGTTCTGGACCATGGACTGTCCCCGGTATCTTTCTTAACGGATTCCTGAATATCATGAAGGCTGCATAAAGCATTATCTGTGACAGACAGCGAAAGTTCCGTCCCTGTGCCGCATAGACACCCGTTCTCGCAGTTCAGCGCATCCACAAAGAGATACGGCGTATCCCCATCTGCAAGACGCTTTCTGTTTCTTTCCAGATAGTGATACAGACGTTTTTCGCCCTCTACCTGACGCACAAAGGCATCCCTGCCAAGGAGCCAGAGCACATTTTCCCTAAGTCCTCCCGGCATGGGATAGATAGAACCCAGGCCATACTCTATCTCATCCAGACAGGGTTCTCCGGATATATTATGTTTTTTCACATACTCCATAAGGTGATCAAAAGTAACGTTATAACTTACGTATCCATGATTATTCGGGTCATCGATCTCAAGTTTTTTAGCGATACAGGGACTTATAAAGGCAAGCTTATCCGTGATCTTAAGTTCTTTTCTGGCATATATGGCAGCACACATAAGCGGGCTCTGTACAGGAAAAAGCTTCGGTATCAGTTCCGGAATGTAGCGCTCGATGTATCCCACCACCGCAGGACAGGGCTGTGAGATTCCTCCGGTGAAATCATGCTTATTTATGTAGTTGATATACCCCCAGGTTGTGATATCTGCACCGAAAGAAACATTGATCATGCGGCGGACACCCAGAGACTTAAGACCGCCAAGTACTGCGGCATATTCCTTCGGATAATTAGCCTGAAAAGCAGGAGCGATCAAAAGCGAAATGGGCTCTCCCCGTTTTAAGTCATTGAAGAACTCTTCCGTATCGTCCCTGAAAGCCCTCGCTTTGTGTTCGCATACATCAAAACAGGCACCGCAGGCGACGCAGAGACTGCCATCCACCTCGATCTGTGAGACGCCGCATTCATCAGGCTGTGTGGATACACAGGCCCCTATACAGCTGCAGGCTCTTATACATTTGTTGCAGCCGATACAGTTTTCGTTAGTATAGACAAGCCCCTTTTTCAACTATTCATCCTCCGGATTCATTGCACTTTTCTTCTATGTTTTTTATTGCTTCAGATGCTCTCATGATACCAAGTATCAGGTATATCACGATGCCGATGATGATGATCCATATGATCACTTTGGCTATGACAAAGCCCCTTTTGCTTTCACCTGCCACATCTTCCGATCCATAATACTGTGCCGATGTCACTTTTCCCTTTTCGCATTTTAAGAAAAATGTCCCTTCAATCTGTGAAGGAGTATAGGTAAATGTTGTCTTTGTAAGATTGCTGGCTGCCCCCTCTGATCTTGTATCTGAAAAAGACGGAAGATTATGGAAAAATGAGTAGGGTACAACCACATCGCTCATCGCTATTTCAGAACAGTGATCATTATCATCCGAGATCACCTTTGTCTTTGTATCATATTTATCGGAATCTTTGTCATATATCTTTTCTTCCCTTTCGACTTTCCGGTGCAGAGAGATATATTCGCCGTTCTCTTCCATGATACTGACAGGATCCACAGCCTTTACCGTACCTGTGTAAATGGCTGAACCGTTATCATTCTGTCCGAGAAAATCACCGACGGACCGGTTTTCCAGTACCGTCGCCGACGCTATCTCGTTTTGTCTGTTATTTCCAATAGTGCCTATTAAGAGCGTGAGCGCTGCCCCGATAACAGGCACGATTATCAGTGCTATGATCTTACTCTTTCTGCTTTTGATCTGCTTTTCCTGATTCTTTCGGTACATCTGTATTTTGTCTTCTTTTGTCATTTATTGTCTATGCCGCTCCTTTCGCATATAAACCTGATATCCGAAGCGTTCCGCACTTCGTGTCTCCATATTACCACATCCTGGGCCAGCCCACTTCTTTTGTGGCATTGTGGGTTTTGCAGTATTCCAGAACTTCCGCAGTATACTTCCCGAAATACGGGCCCGTACAGAGCTGCTTGTTAATTGCGGGCTGTTTAAGGTTCGCTTCGATTATGACGGCTTTTCCCTCTTCATTTATACAGATATCAAAGGCCACCAGACCGAAGAAGGAAAGATTTTCATGAGCCTTTTCGGCGCATCTGACCATATCTTCGTAACCCGGCATATCCTTTCCCGCAAAATCCACCCCGCTGGGAATGGACTTATGTATCCTGTCCTGCCGGTCAATGGCGTAATCCGCCATCTTACCATTCTCTCTGATCCCTATGAGAAAGCGGTCATTTCCCGCATTGTCCGCAAATTCACCCTTAGCCCCCACTCTGATATAGGCGCAGGCCACATGGGGTTTGTCGTCAAGAAGGAAGGTCACAACCCTAACAGCATTGGTGGAAGAAGGATTCAGGGCCGCCATTTCCTCATGCTGCTTCAAGGGAATCTGCAGTACATAGTTATTCCTGTATTCATGGTCGATCTTATGAAGATCGAAGGGTGCGGTAAGGAGCCTTACGGAATCCCCGTGATTGGAGAAAAGGGAAGGTTTCACCACCAGTTTTTCGTACTGGCTTATTATCCTTCTTGCTTCCTTAAAGGGGATGAGCTCAAAGTTCTCATTTAAGAATCGTCCGTTGGTATTCCTGACAACTGACCTTACCGTTGGAACATCGGGAATCAGCCGCTCCAGATAGCCCTTATTCTGGATCGCTATGGCAAAATTCGGTGGATTTAAATTGGGCCGGATATAGTACTCATATACCGGCGGCGGAACAAAGCCCGGGGCCTCTATGCCAAGCTTTCCGTAAAAGAAGCGGTGCCATTCTAAGGGTATATCCACCCCCCCTTTTTCTCCCAGGTGTTCTGACCAATAATCCCGTATTTCTCTTTTTTGCTTCTCTGTGAGCTCAGGAAGGCCCTTCAGCTGCCTCTTTATTCCTCTAATGGACATTGCCCAGTCCATCTTTTTTGACAGCTTAAAATAACCATCCACAAAACCGCTTTTTATATTGTCCCTTAAACTGTTTTCTTTAGTGCTCATAATGATCCTTTCGATATGTCACTGTATATTCGATTTGATATCCGGAGCGTTTCGCACTTTTGTGCAGGCACAAAGTGAATCCGGACTTTTGACCCTGATATCACCACATCTTCGGCCAGCCCGTGAGAAGGGTTGAATTATGTCCCCTCACGTATCTTAAGAGCTGTTCTGTATATTTACCGAAATAGGGTCCCGCTGCAAACTGCCCCTTTATCCCGGGCTGCTTTATGTTCGCTTCCACTATCACGGCTTCACCTTCTTTATCAACGCATATGTCAAAAGCGATCAGGCCAAAGAAGGACATGTTTTCATGGGCCTTCTCAGCTGCGGAACATATCTTATCGTATCCCGGCAGCTCTTTTCCTGCAAAATCGTATCCCGAAGGCAGAGAATAAACCTTGCCTAAATGCTGGTCAATCGCGTGGTCGGACATTTTCCCGTTCTCATCAACTCCGATAAAATAGCGGTCTTCCCCGAAATTATCCGCAAACTCCCCCGGGGAGCCGACTTTAAGGTATGCGCTTGCCACATGAGGACGTCCCTTTGTGAGTATGGATACCACCCTTAAGGTATTGACGGAAGAGGGATTCAGTCCCGCAAGGACACTGTGCTGCTCCAAAGGGATCTGCAGCACATAATTACATACATACTCCCTGTCCACCTCTTCGAGATCAATAGGAGCAGTAAGGAGCTTAACCCCGGCTCCCTTATTGGAGAACAGCGCCGGCTTTACCACCAGTGCGTCATACTTTTCAACCGTTTTTCTTGCCTCTTCTCTGGTGATCAGATTGAAGCCCTCGTCCAGAAAGCGGCAATTGGTATTTCTTAACACAGATCTTACCGCCGGAGCATCCGGGATCAGCCGTTCCAGATACACCTTGTTCTGCAGGACAATGGCAAAATTAGGAGGATTCAGGCATGGTCTTATGTCATATTCGTAGACCGAAGGGGGAACAAAGGCCGGATCCTCTATTCCGGTCTTACCGTAGTACAGCCTGTGCCAGTCAAGAGGAAATTCCACCCCCAAATTTTTCTTCCAGTAGGACCTTATATCCCTTTTCTGGGAGGATGTAAGCTCAGGCTGTTCCTTAAGAAGCTTCTGTATCCCCGCATTGGAGATTAACCTGTCCTTCTTTTCCAGCATCCTGAAATATGAATTTACAAAACCATATTTTAGTACGTCAAACATTTTTTACCTGAAATACCTGTCCCAAACCCGGTAAATTCCGATAAGTGCTCCTACTCCTACAGCAAAGGCCAGTACCCACCTCACTATCATGAAGGGATAGAGCACCTGCAGCATGAGTCCAAGCACCGTCATTATGGCGAGGACGATAAAGATGAAACGGTTATCATAAACCACAGTAAAGCCCAGCTTCCTGCTTATGAAATAGTGGATTAAGAGCAGTACCACGAAACCCGCCAGTGTGGTATAGGCGGCGGCTTCAAATCCGAAGATCGGAATGAAGATCATATTGGTAACGATATTAAAGCCCGCGGCTATCAGCGTTCCGATGGAAACGATACTGGTCTTTTTATTGAACTGCTCCACATTCACATAGCTGGTATAGGCGAATTTGAATCCGTAGCCCAGCATTATGGGAGGCACGATATAGGCTGCTCCCGCGTATTTCTCTCCTCCAAGGATCCATATGATCTCGGGAGCTAAGAGCACCGAACCTATTACTATCACGGAAAATCCCGCTAAATAATATCTGTTGACCTTCTTAATTATCTCATAGTCCTTAACGTGGAGCTTTTCAAAGAGCCAGGGCTCCATGGCCTGATTGAAGCAGGTCATAAGGGTGGATACCACCATTCCTCCGGAATAGGCCAGGGAATAGGTACCGTTTGCTTCCTTGCCCACCAGCTTCATTATCATTACCTTATCGGAAGAGCCCAGGATTATATTGGACAGCAGATGGGGGATTATGGGAATACTGTAGCTTGCCGCATATTTCCAGGCAGCAAAGTCTATTATCTTCCTGCCCTTATACATCACATAGATGAATACCACGATGTAGATCACCGTATTTGTGATCTCCGCGCCCATGATCTTTCCGAAGAGCCTGTCCTTTGCATAATAGCAGGCAAGGACCGAGATAAAGGTGGAACTTACGGTGACAAACACAGACAGGATAACCTGTATCTTATATTTCTGCTGTATCCGGTGCTTCGCCTGAAGCACATCAAGGCTGGGCGCCACCAGCAGCTCTATGAACATCACATGGAGATAGATCGCATCTATGGACAGAAGTTCCGTGAAAAAGTCCATGAATGCGATGACTATCGCATAGAACAGTGCTGTGGAAAGGGTTCCGAGAAAAGTTATAGACGAAAGATATGCATCGTAGTCTTCCTCACTCTCATAGTCAAACTTGGCCCTGGCCACAGAGGACTGGAGATGAAGGGTGCAGACAACGGCGCAGATAGAAAGCCAGACATTGAAATTGCTGTTTGAACCGTAGTCGGCCTTCGTCAAAAGCCTTGCAAATATGGGGGTACTGATGAACCGTATCCCTTTTTTCAGAAAGGAACTGAAAGTATACCAAACGCCGGCCTTCAGCGCCTTTTTTTCCGTACTGTTAGTCTTTGCCATTATTATTTAATCTTTTGAAAAAGAACTTTATCTTTCTCCAGACGGTCCTTAAGAAGTACTTTCCCTGAGTCAGAAAATGGACCGGAGAAATGAAAAAGGACCTGACATATTCCTTTACCGCCCTTATCTTAAGGCTTTTATCACCGTTTGCCTGAGCTCCCTCCATAAGATGATGGGCTATATGGAAAACAAAATTAAACTTCGCAGGCCTGTTCTTATCTATATCCTGCCTGTATTTCTCATAGATCAGCTCATATCCCTTTACGCACTTCTCCCACTTATGGGAGGTCTGGTCATTTCCCGGCTCCTTGTAGTATTTATACAGGATCTCCTTACTCCATACTGTCCTATACTCCTTTGTGATACGGAGCCACATCTCATAGTCCTGTCTCGCCGGCAGGGATTCGTCAAACATTCCCACCTTTTCAAAAACTGCTTTCGGGATCACCGCCTGGGTGGTGGTGCCTATCCTGTCACTGATGAGAAGATCCTCATACTTAAGGTCTTCTCCCCTCTTAAAGCAGCCTATCCTCGGCGGGTTAAAGGTATTGTCAATGAGATAGCCCTTTGCGTAGCATAAGCCTGCATCGGGGTTTTCTTCCAAAAGCTTTACCTGTGCCGCCGTCTTTTCCGGCAGCCACTCATCATCATCATCAAGAAAGGCGATATACTTCCCCTTTGCGTTCTCTATCCCGGTGTTTCTCGCCCTCTGGGCTCCGTTGCCCCTTTCGGTCTTTATGACCCGGACATTTTCCTTTCCCTCAGCTATTTCCCTAAGGCCCCGGGAATACTCCTCCGCTCCTTCTCCTCTGTTATCATCTATGATAAAGATCTCCAACGGAGAATAGGTCTGGGAAAGCACGCTGTCCAGCGCCCTTTTTACAATGTCCTTATCTCTCTTATAGCTTGTGATCACACAGGTCACAAGGGGGTTTTCCGGGGAATTGCTTCCCATATCAAATCCTCTCTACAATCTGCTCAATTACCGCCCTTAAAGTTCCGCATCTTAAACTCGTACCATTTATCGGACAGCGTCAGGGAATAATCCCTTAATTTATGTTTCCAGGCAGGAACCTTCCTGTCCTCTTCGTTCCTTTTCAGCCCCTCTTCAGTAAAGCGCCATTTCATGCCTTCGTTTATCAGATCCTTGCAGGGAGGACAGGTACCGCAGGGTTCTCCGTTCACCGGCCAGAAACAGAACCAGGTCTTCTTCACCGAGTCTCCGTAGCCCATCTTCTCCATTTCCTCTATCTCCTGCTCCTTGGTATGCACAAAGGACTGGGGAATAAGCACGTTTTCAAACAGGGTATAGAGATTCTTTTCCGTCTTTTCCGGATCCAGCTTAAAATACTCCATCCCCTCATCATTGACTTCCACAAGGCCACCACAGTTCCTGACCGCCATATTTCCTCTGCCGTAAGGATTGTAAACCAGGGACACGAATAATCCCGTCAGACCCTCCTGCTTTGCAAACCTGGCTATAAAGCTGTACTGCTTTCCGAAACCCGCAGTCTTGAACATATATCTGTAAGCCTTCTGTATCTCGCTGTCGGGCTTTATCTCATAGGTCGGCTTTGTTATCAGCTCCCGGACATTGGCCTTTGTCCCGGGATTCAGCCTTATATCGTCTATGATGCTCTTTATAGCCTTTAATTCATACTGTTCCGAAGGCCTGTTGTCCTTCAGGTAATAGGGCTGTATCTCCACCGGGAAACGTGAGAAATACATCATCGTATATGATGAATCCAGACCTCCCGTAAATAGTACATTGATTGTCTTTGCCATGATCTTCTCTCCGCTTTTTCCTTGAAACACAACTAATGATTATACATCATATCCGGCTTTTTTTGAAGACAGGGGTTCTACTTTCACGGATGACGGTTGTAATTTAGCAGCTTTTTAGATACAATATCCCTTGATACCATAGTAAACAGTACAGATAATCCGAATGACGATAACTTCTTTATATTTTTTAATATTTACCGTAGCCGCGGCTGCATTGTATTATATCACCCCCGTAAAAAAGCAGTGGATGACGCTGCTTTTCTTAAGTGTGGTATTCTACTGCCTCTCTGCGGCTCCATTCACCATCATTTTTGTACTTTTGTCCACCGTTACAGCCTATTTTTCTTCAATGTATATATCCGGTGGAAATCCTGCGGTTTCCGGACAGGATAAGAACCGCAGCCGGGTCATTGCTCTGGCAGTAATATTTAACGTCCTTCTCTGGTTCATATGCAAGGGCAGCGCATATTGGATACAGCCCCTCTCTTTCCTGCATGCGAGGATCCCGGCACTTCCCGGGGCGCCCTCGGTTTCCATCCCCGCCGCTCTGGGCATGAGCTATTATACCTGCCAGGTCATCGGATATCTGCTGGACTGTTATTGGGGAACTGCAAAGCCGCAGAAGAATTTTTTCAAGCTGTTCCTCTTTCTCCTTTTTTTCCCGCAGCTGACCACGGGGCCAATCAGCCGGTATAATGACCTTCAGACCATTTATGACGGCAGGCCGTTTGATATTAGTAAGATTGAACGGGGCGCACAGCGTATCCTGTGGGGTTTTTTCAAGAAGCTGGTTCTGGCTGAGAGGATATCCCTGATTGTAAATACTGTAGACAATAATGACAGGTTTAGCGGTGTATGGCTCTGGGCAGCCCTGCTTATCTATCCCATGCAGTTATACTCGGACTTCTCAGGAAGCGTAGATATTGTCCTGGGGCTTGCGGAGGTTTTCGGAATAGATCTCCCTGAAAACTTCAATAATCCCCTGATGTCCACCACATCCCAGGAATTCTGGCAGAGATGGCATATGACCCTGGGAAACTGGGCAAAGGACTATATCATGTACCCTGTGCTGAAGAACGAAAAGACCCTTGCTTTAAGTTCCCTCGCAAAAAAGAAATTCGGAAAACGGGCCGGGAAGCTTGTGAGCCTCGGCATCGGTATGTTCTTTACCTGGCTCGTCATGGGTATATGGCATGGCAATTACAAGTACATCCTGGGCTGCGGCATCTATTATTATATAATCATGCTTTCCTATGAGGCCCTTTCCCCCGTGCTGAAACGCATAAACCGTTTTCTTAAAGTAAATGAACAGGCTTTCAGCTGGGTGCTTTTCAAGAGGATAAGGACCTATTTTGTACTCTGCGTATACATGGTGTTCTTCAGGGCTGACGGGATAAGCGGCGCTTTTTCCATGCTGAAGGATCTGGCATTATCCCTGCATCCTTCGAATTTTAATCTCTGGAGCCTGTTTAACGGCAGTTTTACGGAAACATCCCTTTCACTTACCGACTTAAATATTATCGTCATTTCGTTGCTGCTTTTACTACTTGCTGCCCTTATGAGGGAAAAATGCGGGCACGCCAGGGATTGGATCTCTTCCCAGGGGCTTGTTTTCAGATGGATTTCCTGGGCAGGGCTCTTTGTGCTTGTCATCGTTTTCGGAAAGTACGGACCGGGATACCACACAGCGGATTTTATCTATCAGGGGTTCTGAATGAAGAAGAAAATAGTATCGGTCATAGCTTTTTTAAGCATCATATTTGTGCTGACTGCTTTTCTTGGGCGGTTTTTTGCCGACAAAACGAGCTGGTACAACAAGTCGGAATTCTTTAACGCAAAGACCGGTTTTGATGCGCTTTTTTTCGGATCAAGCCGTATGCATGAGGCAGCAGATCCCATTTATCTATGGGAGAACTACGGTATTGCCTCATATAATCTTTCATCCTCCGGCGAATCCATTCAGATGACCTATTATGTCCTGTCCGAAGCCCTGGAAAACTGTCATCCGAAGATGGTTTTTGTCGATGCCTCGAAAATCTCCGAAGAAACCGGCAGTATTAATTCCAAATACGGCTTCGTGCATGAATCCATAGACGCCCTGCCCCTGAATAAGAATAAGCTTGAGGCTATTGATTATGCCAGGAACTTTTTTGAGGGCGGGAGGCTTGCCTTTATTTCAATGCTGTATGCATATCACGACAGGTATGATGACTTAAAGGAACGGGATTTTACAAACACGGTGAATTACGATAAGGGTGCCTATATAATGACTTCCGTTATGAAGAGGACCATGCCTGATACTTTTACGGATAAGGTATCCCCCCTTAAGGACGGGGACGGGGTGCGATATTATAAAAGAATTCTTGATCTTTGCAGGAATCAGGATGTCATCTGCGTCCTCACTGATATCCCCGTGAATAAAGCGGTCTATGATGAGGAACGGCAGATGAAGCTTAACGCACTCAAAGCCCTTACGGAAGAAAAGGGCGGAAAAACCATTCTGTTTAACAATATCCTGAATGAGATCGATATGGATTATGACCATGACTTTGGGGATGCCAGCCACCTGAATTTCATGGGTGCAAAAAAAGTATGTGATTATCTTGCAGGATACATGAAGGAAAACGGCGTAAAGGATCACCGGGATGATCCGGATTACAGCGTTCCATGGACCGAAGATATTGAAAAATATAAGCTTCAGAGAATTAAAATGCTGGACAGCAAGGAGGAAGCCGTGGCATATCTCTTCGGAGCCATGGGCGGGGATAATGAAATAAGCCTCTATATCAGGAACAGGGATGACCTCCTTAACCAGTACGGAATGGATATCTGCCTGGAAATGGTAAAGCCCGAAATCAGGGATGCAGGGGATGAAGAGCTTGGGGGCTTTGACATGAAGATAGAGGTCCGCAGCGGGAAGGACGGCAGCCTTCTCGCAGGAAAGAGCTTTGAATACAATATATACAGCGGAATGTTCCTTGCAGGTTAAAGCGGGATCCCGGGTTTAGTCATACTTATGGATCACGATCCGTCTAAGTGTCAATTCCCCTTTCTTAAGAAAAAACACGCTGCCGATATCATTTTTTTTCAGGGCACTAAGCATGGCCTTTTTAAAAAGGCCCGCGTTCCCAATATTCATTTCCGAAATGATGCCCTTGTAGGGCTCCTTTACCGTCAAAGCCCTGTATTCCTCTTTCCTTGTATTCAAAGGCTTTTTATTATCGGGATGAAGGAAATAAAGCTCCAGATACTCTCCTAAAAGCACATTCAGGTATTTTTTCTTAACCGCTTCCCTGTATTCCGTGCCCTTTCCCCTTCTTTCCACAAAATCCGTATAGGAATTCAATGTCTTTTCCATAATGGATACTATATCAGGGTTAAACCTCCGGCTTATGGATCTCCCGGAAATCCTGTAATGGTAGCCGGGAAAAGGAAGATAAGAAAAACTCTCACAATGGTCAAGGAGCGAAAGTATAAAGACTGTGTCCTGTCCCTTGATAAGCCCAGGTGTATATCTGACCCTGTTTTCATCTATGACGCTCCGCCGGATGAGCTTACCCCAGGGGGCACCCACTTCCACGGCGCCAAGCCGGGAGTCTCCTCTTAGCACGGCAAGCTCCAGGTCTTCCCTGTGCCAGATGCCGGGATCCGGATCATCAAGTACCCTTCTCACTTCGGTGTTGGTATAGTTTGTGGAATAGCCGAAAAACAGAATGTCCGTTTTTCTTTCCTTCATTGCCTCATGGACCGTCTTAAGGCAGTGTGCGGACACAAAATCATCACTGTCCACAAACATGACATATTCGCCCTTCGCCGCTTCAAGGCCCGTATTCCTCGCAACGCTGGTACCCTGATTCTCAATGTCAATGCAGACAATATTGCCGTATTTTTCAGCATATTCCCTTAAAATAGCGTCACACCCGTTTACAGAGCCGTCATTTACCGTTATTACTTCAAAATCCTCAAAGTCCTGGGAAACAAGGCTCTGAAGACAGGCTCTTAAGTATTCATGTTTTGTATTGTAAACAGGAACTATTACCGATATCCGCATAATTCAATGCCGCTCCTTATGCATTCTATCATAAGGGCTTAATGTCGTAACACTGCACATCCTTAGGAAGCCTCATCAGATCCCCCCATTGTCTGTTTGTCTCCGGGGGATCGAAATCCGAAAGACCGCTTCCCGATGTAAAAGTTATCTCACCGAAATAAAGCCTGCCCTCCACCTCAAAAAAATCAATGCGGGCACAGATAAAACCCTGGGACAGGATCTCCGACAGCTCCCACATCTTTTTAAGGTTCACCGGGGCAGGAGGGTCTTCATACAAATTGGGCACCAGCATCGTGACCGGATACTTATTCCAGTCTTTGTCATAGAGATTCCGCCTGTGGTCTGTGTGCCTCCCCCTGTCTATCCATATAACATGGGGCTTTCCGTGGAAGCACATAACCTTATAGTCATCAAGTTCGTGTACCCCGTCCCCGATGTATTCCTCGGCGATTATCCTTCGCCTCACATCCCTGTACTGCATCTCATAGCCCATGAAACATGCAAAATCAGTATGCATCCAGCGGTCGAGCTTCCGGACAGCCTTCTTTTTGTCTATCTTTGATTTATCCGGAACCACGATATTCCACCCGGAACTGTGGTTGGTCTTTAGCACAAAGGAATCCGGCAGGGCATTAAAATCTATGTCTTCCGCCCTGTCCCATTTTCCCAGGAAGGGTACCAGGTACTCATCCCCGATCTTTTCCTTTATCCAGTCCCTTACCAGGTACTTGTCACAGAGCCTTATCTTTTCAGGCGTCACATCATAAAGCTTCAGCCACTGTATCTTTTCACTGAAGGTTTTCGGATCCTCAAGGTTAAGGTTCCTTCCCTTTCTGGCCCTGTACCATATTTTCAGGGCTGCGGGAAGCCCCTTTTTCAAGGCTAATCTTTCATACCTGGCTCCCCGTATGAATTCCCATTCTTCATTTATCCCCGGGGGCAGCACACCCCTCAGTACATCCCTGATACCCATAGGCGCTTTTAACTACTTGCTTTCTTCCAGAATGATGTCAGCCATTTCTCCCACATCCTTCATGGTAGTCACTTTTCCCATGGGGACCTTTATGGAAAACTCATTTTCTACAGCTACTATTAAGTTTATATGCTCAAAGGAATCCCAATCTTCAATATCCTTTGATGTGGTCGTTTCCTCCAAAACGATGCTGTCATCATCAAAAACCTCTCTGAAAACCTCCGTCAGCCTTTCAAATACTTCATCTCTTGTCATACTTTGTCTATGCCGCTCCTTTCGCATTATATGATGTTGGGGTCAAAACCTGATATCCGAAGCGTTCCGCACTTCGTACTCACCGCTTTCAGAGCAGGCCTCCGGTCACTCCGATATTCTGGCCCGTGACTGCCTCTGCCTGGTCTGAAAGCAGATAGTCGAGTACAGGCAGAACGTCATCTATCCCGATATTCCTCTTAAGCGGGTTTCTCTCCGCGTTTTCCCTTAATACCACCTCTTTCTTCAGTGTTCCGTCAAGGAATTTCGTGTCCATCATATCCGGCGATACACCATTTACCGTTATGCCCTTCGGGGCATATTCAACGGCAAGGGCCCGCATAAGACCGAGAAGCGCGTATTTGACCGATACATAAGCCGACTGGTATTTTGGCGGTGTACTGAGAGTACAGGATGACAGCATAAAGACCACCCTTCCGTAGCGCATCCTCATCATCTTTTCAAGAAAGCACTTTAACAGGCATACCGCTGACCCCACTGCCATCCTGTATCCCCTGTCAAAATCCTCCTGCTCCCTTTTATGGAATTTATTCCCGATCATCTTATCCGACACGAGATGAATGAAGTGGCCGGGATATACACCTCTTTCCCCGACCTTTTCAAGCAGGGTCTCAAGGTCATCGTAGCTTGAAAAATCAGCCTTTAATGGAATGACCCTGTCCCCGAGCCGCTGTACTGACCTGAAAAAACGTTCACTGCCATGGTTATAATGGGCATATATAAGGGAATACTGCTCCCCCCTCTTCTCCAGGAATTCCATGCCGGTATCGGAGGAAGCCCCCGTTAAAAACAGGCACCTGTCACTCATTTACGATCACCTTCATCTTTCCCTTCAAAACCCTTTCGCCGCTTTGGTTTTCCATGGAAACCTTCAATACTATCTGTTTCACGGTGGAGTTCATTTCGCTTATCTCCCCTGAAACTAAAAGACTATCCCCTGAATACACGGGTTTTAAGAATTTCACCTCCACAGACTGGATGAGGCTGTGTTCTCCCGGCAGATAAACCCCTGCCAGGGTTGACAGAAAGGATGAGGAAAGCATACCGAAGGCCACCTTGTCCCTGAAACCCTTTTCCCTGGCATAGCTTTCATCATTATGCAGGGGATTACAGTCGCCGGAAAGCTCCCTGAAGGCATGCATTTTTTCGCTGCTCACCTCTGCCCTGAAGCTTTCCCTCATACCGATTTTCAGTTCATCGAATCTAAAGCTGTTCAAACCTCGATATACCTGTTCTTTCTGATATAGTCATCCTTTATCTCAAAATCCCAGACTGTATTCCCGTCCGGATCCTCCGAGAGTTTTTCAAATCCCAGTTCTCCATATAAATCACGCACCATGGCATTTTTTGCCGTAGGATAATAGTAGCCCCTGATACGGCTTATGCCTCTCTTCATGCATTCCTTAACAAGGGCATCCATCATGGCATATTCCATATCCCTTTTCAGTACCCGGCAGCTCATGATCCAAAGGTCAATATGGCACTCCTTTTCCCTTATCTGCCCTATGACCACGCTTACCACACCGTTGCTTCCGAATTTATCATCAAGCTTTCCGTAAAGTGTGATATATCCGTCATCTTTTTCCGCTTCCTCGATCTCGCTTTGAGTGTAGCGTTTAGTTGTAAGATTGAACTGATTGCTCTTATTGGTAAGCTGGGAGATCCTTGACATATAGGCGCTCACAAAATGCTGTATCTCTCCTTTCATTTCAAGGGATTTCAGATACTCCCCGTAATCCGTAAAGGCATTCCGGCTTACGGACCGTTTCACATTGTCGGCGTACATCCTGTTCCTGCTGATATCGTCTTCAGAGAAATTCGTTACCTCAAAGAAGCCGGACCTGTCTATTATCCTTATGAATGATTCAGGCCTGTCACCTATTTCCGGGACAGCGGCTCCCGGAACGTTTGAACGCACTATTTCCCTTTCCGCAGGATTATCGTCCGCAAATACAACGCTCTCCGGCAGCAGGTTCAGTTCCTCTGCTGCACTCACAAGGTTTTCGCTTTTCGGCATCCAGTTAATCTTTTTTATAACGAAATCATCGCTTTTCAGTACCGAGTCCGGTCTTTCAAGTCCCTTTAGGGCCGTAGCTTCATCGTTTTTAGAGTTTACGGCCAGGAGGACACCTATATTCTTTAATGACTTCACATATTCCTGAAACTCGCTGTAGGTCTGGCCTATGGGTGTCTCCTGGCCTATTTCGATATTATCCTCCCCGTCGTCCCCGATAACCCCTCCCCAGAGGGTATTGTCCATATCCAGCATGAGTACCTTTTTATTCCTGCCCATGACTGACTTTATGATATTTGCCACATTAAAGGAAAAATACGGGATAGCCGGAACACAGAGCGCATATTTATACATATGCCAATAAAAGGGATCCGACCATTTTTCCAGACCATAGGATGCGGACTCATAATTTATGTCATGCACAAAGAAATTCGAGTGGTTTTCCGCATATTCATTTATCTTCCCGTTTAGTCTGCAGATGAAATTTACCCTCCCCCTTTTGTCCCAGGAGTCCCTGTTTCCCAAAAGGCGGTAGAAAGGGTATTCAAAATTGTTTTGAATGATCGGGCACCTGTACTTTTCGGCCGTCCTGTTCCACATTTCTTCAAGCCTTAAATACTCATAGTCCAGCTTCTTTTCTATATCGGGAAGCCCATCGGTCACATCAGGCCAGGCCGTGATGTTCCTGTTACAGGTACAGAAAAAAATGATTTCAGGCTTAAATTCCTCAAGCTCTTCATTTTCAAACATGACATCTTCATAATACCGGTTGTATTCAGATTCATAGAATATCGGCTTTATCTTATTATCCAACAGAAAAAGCTCCGTCACCTTAACGATATCATTGGTGGTGGCTCCTCCCAGAACTGCGATCTTCAAAGGCATAAGTCCTTCCTGCCCCAGCAGTACCTTCTTAATTCCCTTCTTTTTTTTGATTATCTCATCCCCGTCGAAGGGATATTCTAATTCCTTCAATTCACTCACCTTTTTCCGTGCACCGCAGAATGTCCCAAAACCCGCTACATATGCTTATTCGTCTTATATTTTAGCGAATCCCTGTTTGCTTTTTTGATAAAGTCCTCATATGCGATTCTGAAGAGCTTGATAAAAATAAACCTCGGAAGCTTTTTATAGAGTACTTTTTCAAATTTAAGGACAAGACCATTATCCGCCGGCAGCTTTACGTAATCATCCCAGGGTGACATCATGATATACCTGTCAAAAAGGTCATTGTCCGGATGGACGTTGTTCTTATGCCAGGGAAACTCTCCCACAAAGCGGAAGAAATGGTATATCACCGGGCTGGTGAGCCCTGACCTCATCTCCTCCGGGGTGTAAAAGCCCTTGCTTCCAAAGGTCCTGAAATAAGAACGAAGGGAAAAAGCGAGATAAGCAGGCTGGATATTATACCTGGGGCCAAGCTTCATTATCTCACCCTTAAGCACCACATTGATAAGGTCCTGATCCGGGGAGGCATACCATGCCCTCACATTTCTCACATGGTCGGCTATACGTTCCGAGCATCTCCTTTCCCTCCACTTCTTCATGGAAAAGAGCATAACCCCGGAATTATAATAAAAGTCCGCCATATCAAAGCCCAGGCGGAGCTTATGCTTTCTCACCAGGGAATCAAGGCACATGGCCACAGGGTGATCTCCCATTTCGAGACTGAGGAGCGGATCCAGTTTTCCCGTAACTATGGTATCCGCGTCCAGATAGAGAAGCCGGTCCACGTCCTCGCTTAGGATAAATGACAGGAAAAGCCTCATATTCGCTGCATAGGAGCCCCTGTACGAGGGCATGTTCATCTCCTTCATAAGGGCTACCAGGCTCTCCGTGTTTACGAAATTCAGGAAGCTTCCGTATTTTGCGGAAAGTGTCCTGAACCTGTCCATGGAAAAGGCGGACAGATCCTCACCTAAGATAAAGATACGGATCTTTTCGATATGCTTATTATTTTCCAGAAGAGAGGTCATGCTGGCTCCCGCATAGGGAGCGTACTTCTCATTAAACTGATAAAGGACGTTAAGTTGCATCTACGCTGTTCCCCCCGCTATCCTTATTATCCTCAGCCTTATCGGGAGTGACGTCAAAATTGATCCGTTTTTCCTCCACCACCAAAGGCCGGTGCATGATACGGGTATTGATATTCAAAATGTATTCTCCGAGAAATCCTATGAAAAAGAGCTGCAGCGATCCTATAAGGAAAACTCCGATCAGCATGGGCGCGTAACCTGCCGAAAAGCTGTACCAGTGGGTAAGTTTCATGACAGTGTAATATATCGCGATCCCAAAACTTATGATCCCCGCAAAAAATCCGAAAAAGGTGGCAAGCCTTAAGCCCACCTTGGTGTATGAGGTAATGGAGAGCATAGCCGCGTCATAGAGCCTGTAGAAATTATTGCTGGTCTTTCCGGCCCTGCGCTTCGGCTGTACAAAGGGGATCTCCTTCCTCTTAAAATTGTATTCCGCAACTATACCCCTTAAAAATGGAATAGGATCATCCAGCTGCTTTAAGAGGCTTATGAAGGATTTATCGTAAAGTCCGGTGCCGGTGAAATTCTCTATCATCTTCACGTCGGACATATTTCTTATCAAACGATAGTAGACCGTGCGTAAAAAGTAGATGAAAGCGTTTTCCTTACTTCCCTTCTTTATGGCGCTGACTATCTTATATCCGTTCTCCCACTCCGCCACAAACTGGGGGATAAGCTCCGGGGGATCCTGAAAATCACAGGCCATGGATATGGTGCAGTCACCGCTGGTCTGGCACATGCCGTAGAAGGGTGAATTGAACTGTCCGAAATTGGTCACGTTAAAGATGGCCTTTATCCTCTTATTCCCGGCGCAGATCTCTTCTAATTTCTCCCTGGTGCCGTCCGTGGAGCAGTTATCTATGAAAAGTAATTCATAATCATAACGGGAAAGCTCGCCCTCCATGATCTCAACGATCCTCTGGCTTATGGGCCCCACATTTTCCACTTCGTTATAACAGGGGATCATTATGCTTATGACCTTTTTCCTGTCTATATTTACCGTATCACTCATCAGTAATTAAACCTTTATCCTATGTCAGATTTTTGCCGCTTCTTTCCTTACTCCTTCATATTCCTCCCTGGGAAGAAAGGGGAACATATCGTCAAGGGCGGCCGATACTATGGTGCCGTCATCATTGACCTTTGATGAGGTCTTGGGTTCAAAGCCCTGTTCATGATCCAGCACTGCCTCTATTATCACTGTCCCCTCTGTTTCAAGGGCATCATTCAGCTTTTTATCCAGGTTGGTCAGGGTATCAAGCTTCACATACTTTAAGTCAAAGGCTGCCGCCAGCTTCTTCAGATCCGGGAAGGATACGCCGCTGTCCTTATCTATACCCACATGCTCCCTTCCGGCAAACATGTTGTTCTGGGTCTGCCTGATGGAATGGTAGCCGTTATTGTTGAGTATTATTATCTTTATATCCAGCTCGTTATGTCTTATGGTCTGCAGTTCCTGCAGGTTCATCATAAAGGAACCGTCGCCGTCTATGGCAATGATCCGTTTTCCGCTGCCGGATGCCGCAGCCCCCAGTGCTGCCGGAAGGGCGAATCCCATCTCCGCCGATCCCGAATTGGTAAATATCCTGCAGCCCTTCTTGAGCTTCAATGTCTGGAAAACTTGAACGCAGGCCGCCCCGTTACCGCATATAACGGCGTCTGACCCCACAAGGCAGTCGGAAACCGTGTCTAAGAATGCATAAGGGTTCATGGGCTTTGCCTTTTTCATGTGCTCAGGCTGCACTATGGGATAGCGCTTCTTCAATTCCCTGCACCACTTGAGCCAGTTCTTATGGTCTCCCACCTCATCTACCGCAGCGTGGGCAAGCTCCGCGCACACATCCTTCACATCCGCGTGTACCGGCATATCTATCTTCACCGTGGGTTTCTCCAGCTCACCTTTATCTATATCCACCTGTATCTTATAGGCGTTTTCCGCAAACTGGTGCTTATTATAGCTGATATTCCGGATATTCATCCTGCAGCCTAAGACTATCAGGAGATCCGCGGCCTGTACGATGAAATTGGCGGCTCTCTGGCCTACGGTGCCGGGAATACCCATGTAGTAGGGATTATTGTCCCAGAGCAGATCCTGGGCGTTCCAACAGGTTACCACCGGGACTCTCAGGGCACTGGTGGTCTCGATAAATTCCTTATAAGCTTCGCCAAGCCTTATGCCTTCACCCGCAAGGATCACCGGACGCTTCGACACCTCAAGCTTCTCCAGTATCCTGTCCGCATCCGTCTTATTGAACTTGGGCTGCTCACACTTTTCGGTATTCTTCTTCTCAAATCCGGTAAGCTGCTCAGTCTCCACAATGGCGCCCTGAATATCAAGGGGCACATCTATCCACACCGGCCCTCTTCTGCCGTGGGTGGCAAGATACCAGGCCTTTTCCAGCTGATATCTGATCTCGTAGGGGTTTTCTATCATCACCGCAAATTTGGTAATGGGCTCCACAACGCTTACTATATCGCATTCCTGGTCTCCCAGCTGCCTTAATCCGCAGCCCGTATATCTTACGGTGGTCTCCCTTTTTACCTGTCCTGAGATCACAAACATGGGAACCGAATCCACAAAGCAGTCAAATACGCCGGTAATGGCGTTGGTCCCTCCGGGACCGCTGGTAACACATACTGCGGCTATCTTTCCCGTAAGCCTGGTATATCCCTCCGCCGCAATGGCAGAGCCCTGCTCATGATGGTTATAGATGCAGTGAAGTTCTTTCCGGTGTCCGAAGGCGTCGTTTAAGTGCATCGCACCGCCTCCCGTAACCGAAAATACCGTGTCCACCTTATGGCTTATAAGAAAATCCGCTATATATTCTGCGATCTTTATTTTCACTGTTAATTCCCCCGTCCGGAATCAAGATACTCCCACCACCTAAAGGTGGTGGGTTATCTTGATCATTCTATATAGTATCACGAAAAGCATGATAATACCAAATATACCCATCAGAGCTCCCGTTTTAAGGAAGGGAGTCTCGTATTTTAGCTCAATGTTATGGGTACCTTTCACCACGGGAACCGCCATATACATGAGGTCTGCCCTCAGTATCTCTGTCTCCTTCCCGTCTACATAGGCTTTCCAACCCGGGTTATAGGGAATGGAGAGCATGAGGATCCGGTCATCCTCAGAAGTAAAGGTACCGCTGACACTGTCTTCGCCTACCGTGATATTTTCCATCACGGAATCCTTAAATTCCTTTATCCGCTCTGTCACGCTATCTGTGGGCTGGGAAATAACTTCAAGGGAATCAAAGCTGTAAACACCGCTCTCCCGGAAGGAGATCTGCACTGTTCCCTCTCCTTCCCCCGTATCTCCGAGATTTACCAGGAAATTCTCCCGTCCGCAGTAGTAATCATTTTTATAATTATAAAACTCCACTATCTGCTCGTGGCCGTTATTTATCAGCATGAGGCTTGTGACGCTGGGCCTGGAATCGGTGGTATTCTTATCCATGACCTTTGAACGTTCAAAGGGAGTGAGGCCCGCCCAGGCGCCCTCATCATACATTTCCCTTTCCTTAAAGCCCCGGAATTCAAGGCCTTTGAACACCACATAGGTCTCGGCGTTCTTCCGCCCCTCAAAGGTTATGAGGACTGAAGCGTTCCTTCTAACGGTAAAGGAATTGCTGTCTATGTCCATATCGCCCTTTGATTCTATCTTCTTAAAGACATTTTCCGAATCGTCCCTTATCTCTCCTTCGGAAAAGCCTGCGTTTACCAGGGTTTCTTTATCCTTTTCCGAGAGAACTGCTCCGGAAAGCAGGGCGTTCTGCCGTCCCGCTGCGTTCATGGCGTCAAGATCATTTCTTCCGATCACATACTTTGTGGAATATCCAAGGGGCAGGGCATTTTCATTTTTATAGAGAAAAGCCTTGTTTCCCGAATCATCCTGTCCTTCGGTAACAGATACAAAGCCGGCAGGAACCTTATATTTCGTGTCTTCCCCGGTGATAAAATACTTAACACCCGCCAGGGCTTCCAGACCCTCTCTGGATTCCACCCCGTCGTAGTCGTAGTCCTTAGGCCAGTTTAAGTAGAGGCTGTTTATGAAGTCGGAAATATAGGGACTGGTAAGGGAGAAATAAAACTGGGTCCCCTTAAATCCTGTCTGTATGGAGCTGTTCTGGGTGTTGTCCACCCCGCTTACCTCTGTCCTAAAAAAGCCTTCTCCCTCCGTGCCTTCCAGCATATTCCCGGGGAAGGGTGAATTTAAGGACCGGTCCGCCGCGTGGAAATCCCGGAATTCATTAAGGAAATCACTGTCCGCTGTAGAATAGGCGTACCAGCCGTTAAATATAAGGGACAGGGAAAGAAAGGCAAATAATACGGGTTTTAAGTACTTTTCCGGAAGCACCCCCGAAATAAGTAAGATGCAGAGAAGTAAGAGCAGCACATATGAGAAAAGAGCTTCTTCAGACCTCACAAAGAAGAATAATACTGCTCCCGCCGACAGCACGGAAAGTATAATGACCATCCTTGTCCTGTTTTCCCTTATCCTTTTCCCCGCCTGAGGTAATACCGTAGCAGTGACCATGGCCGCAGACAGAGCCCAGGCAAAGGTCCAGCGGTTTGTAACGTAGGCAAAGCCGTTTATCATAAACCCAAAAAACGGGATCATGGCAAATACAGAAAGGACTGCAAAGCGGAACCTGAGCCGCTTTATCTCCTTATCCTCTTCCTTTGCGGAAAAGAGGAGAATAAGGGACAGGGCGCCGATAACGGTGAAGCCCATAAGGGTCCAGCTTCCGGCCTTCTTTGTCACCATGAAATTGGAGATAAGCTGCATATAGTGTCTGAAAGGATAAAGAAGAGGAACATATTTCCGGGCCGCAAACCTCTCGGATGAAAACATGACGCTCAGCACCGGTAAGAGCACCACTGCGCAGAGGAGAAAAGCATTTAAGCCATATAAGAGGAATTCCCCTACCCTGACCAGCAGGTCCTTTACATAGACCCCCGCCTCCTGACGCTTATCGTATCTGTCTTCCTCGGAACAGATGAACTTATGGATTATATAAAATACCGTGAGCAGCAGCTCCATATAGAAGAAATAGAAATTAGCCGCCGCTGCCGCTGCCGTTGAAAGGATAAAGATCACAGGTCTCTTCTTTTCAAATATCCTGTCAACTCCGTAGATCATCCAGGGGAAGTAGCACACCGGCACCATGAAGATACCGTGCATCAGCCCTAACACCAGGCCAAAAGCCGCAAAACAGTATATGAGCGCTCCCATAAGGGTGTAAAAGCGTCTGTTTCCTCTGCACAGGGACATAAGGGAAAATCCCAGGCCCCCGATATAGGAGCGGAGGAAAAAGAGTCCCGCGTAAAAGAACTCCATTAAAGACAGGGGAACAAAGGCTGAGAGCAGTGTCAGCGGATCCCCGATGGCGTAATAGTGAAGTGTCGTTATGATATCCGAGCCGTAACCTATGGAAAAATCCCACTTCGGTATATGTAGGCCGCCTCCGGAAAGAAGGGTTCCGATGATCCCCTTTAAGTACTTACTGTAATAAAGCAGCCCGTTATAGTGCTGCTTTAACCCGTCCTGCTGCCAGATAAAACCCTTGCGGTAGAGAGGGAAATAACAGAATATGAGCAGGGAAAACAGGCAGAAAAGCGCTGTATAGGAAACTATATAAGCGTATTTCTTTCCCTTAAACCTTTCATAAAATGCTTTGATCCCGCTCATACCGCCTCTTTATTGAATGTGTAGACAATATCGCAGACTTCCTTCGGGGAATGAGCTGTCCCGATATTTTGATATTCGTCCACATCTTTCTCAGTCTTAAAACCAAATCCGTATGTCACGCCTATAAAAAGGCTCTCCGCCTTTTCGGCCCCCAGGGCATCATATTCCGTGTCTCCGATGAGTACGGCTTCCTCTGTTCCTATCCCCCATTTTTCACAGGACAGGGCTATGGTGTCTTCTTTCTTTATGGAATCATTGGCATCCGTCCCTACAACGCTGTCAAATAACTCCTTCATTCCGTATCTCTTTACTATCCTATCGGCCATATCCTGTTTTTTTAGGGTACAGACTCCAAGGAAATAGCCCCTGCTCTTAAGCTCCTTCAGGCTTTCCACCAGTCCCTCATAGGGATCGCACTCCTCCACGTAGCCCTTATCCCTGTAAAACTTTCGGAAAACATTGGCGCATTCTATAGCCCTTTCAAGGGGCAGGTTAAAATAATTCTTAAAACCGTACTGTATGGGAGGCCCGATAAAAGTCTCCACATCCTCAGTAGCTATAGAGGGAAAGGAGAGTTCATCACAGGCATCACTCAGCGCCTTTTCTATCCCCGGCTTTGTATTGAAAAGCGTCCCGTCCATATCCCACAGGACCGCCTTGATCCTCTTATTTTCCATATGCTGAATCCGTCACAAATACTACTTCCATCTGTTTCCTTGCTTCTTTTATCACGTTCCCGGTATAGGAATTGAGCTTTATGGCGTAATCCGCTGCAAATTCGTATTCCATTCCCGGATCGGAGTAATTCATCCCTCTTTCGGACACATAGCCGTCAAAGCCCGCCAGAGCCGCTTTTTTTACTCCGGTGGAAAGCAGGAGCCGAAGGAACATGGGCAGGGAATTATCCGGGATCTCAAAGCTTTCGTCAATAAGCCCCGTATAATCGATATTGTAATCAAAGCCCTCCTTTGCGGCGGTGACGTTGCTGGTGGCTATCACCGGAAGGCGCTTCGCCCCGTCCTTCTTTTCAAGGCCGGAGGAAAGCTGCATATATCTCTTGGAATTCGTAAGGAAAAGCATGTCGCTCTCAAAATCCCTGGGGATGAAATTGATGGACACCACCAAAGGATGCTTTTCTTCAATGTAGGAAGCTATCCTTTCCCTTTCCCTTCTTATGGATGGGCCGGGTCCCAGGATCAGCAACTCCGGCTTTCCGGCGAATACCTGCCTTAAGGCCTCCCTGTCCTTCTCATCATTTATGTCATTTTTCTGATATTCCACATAGAGCTTCTCTATGTACTGCTGGTTAAAGGCAAGCCTTTCCTTTTCTTCTATCCTTGAAAGTATCTTGTCCACCTGCTTTACGGACAAGGTCTTTTTCTGCAGAAGATACTGAGGGTACTTTGGGTGGCAATCATTATCCGCGCAGAGGAAATACTGCATCTGATAGCCCCAGGGGGATTTTTCATAGATCTTCATTATCCCGCTGTCTATCATTTCAAGGATCTGACTTGTATGGTAATTACAGCCCCTGTTCTCGTTCAAATATGCGGTGAGAAGCTCTAAGGGGCAGTTTCCCGCAGACTTTCCCATGCCGTAAGCCGTGCCGTCAATGATTATATCCCTTTCGGAATCCGCTTCCATAAGGGCCACCGAATTGGCAAAGGCCAGCTGGAAATTATTGTGGGCGTGGTAGCCGATCTTTATCCCCTTATCCAGCCTGCCGTCTATCAGGTCAAATATATGGAGGAGCTGTTTCCGCTCCAGAAGCCCGTAGGTATCCACTATATACATGGCAAAGGGGGAAAGGGAATTGATCTCACTCACCAGTTCCTTCATTTCCTCGTCATCATATCCCGTTACCGATACCGGCTGGGCGCCCACCAGATAGCCTTTTTCCTTTAATGCTCTGCAGAATTCTATGGCCTCATGACGGGTCTTCTTCTTTATCATCACCCGTATGCCGTCCAGCTCGGAATCCTTTTTATCCTTGATCCGGGAAATATCGCAGCAGCCGTAGTCGATCATTGCAAAGATCTTGGAATCGCCGTGGCTTAAGCCCTTAAGGATGGTGTCCATCCCCTCCGAATCGGGAGTGATGGTGCGGTCCTCATCAAATTCCTCCCTTTCATCCAAAAAGCCGGCTTCAATATAATCGATGCCTGCGGAAACGGATCTCTCAAAGAGATTTGCTATATCTCCCTTTCCGAAGCGCCAGTCATTTATGAACCCTCCGTCCCGGAGAGTGCAGTCTAAAAGTGTTATGTTCTTCATTTAATGAGCCTGTTCCTTTACAGCTTCTCTAATCACTTTGATCATGCGCTGCAGCCTGTCTTCATCCTGTCCGGGATACAGTCCTGTCCAGAATGTATCCTTCATTATCCTGTCTGTATTTGAAAGGTCTGATACTACCCTGTAGCGGCTGTTATCACCCCTTATCTCATCAAAACAGGGATGGCGTATTATATTGCCGGAGAACAGCATCCTGGTCTGTATCTTCTCCTTTTCAAGAAATTGAACGATCTTATTTCTGTCATACCCTTCCCTGACGGTTATTAAGAACCCAAACCAGGAAGGCTTTGACCTCTCTGTGGCCTCCGGAAGGATAAGAGCGTCCTGAAGGTCCAGAAGCCCCTCCTTCATTATCTCAAAGTTTTCCCTTCTCCTTTCAGTAAAGAAGGGAAGCTTTTTAAGCTGGGCGCAGCCGATGGCCGCCTGCATATCCGTGGCTTTAAGGTTGTATCCGAAATGAGAATAGACATATTTATGGTCGTATCCCATCGGCAGCTCCCCGTACTGTCCTTCATATCTCTGTCCGCAGGAATTGTCCACTCCCGGAGGGCAGCTGCAGTCCCTTCCCCAGTCTCTTACGGAGCGGATGATCTTATTTAACAGAGGGTTATCCGTATATACCGCTCCTCCTTCCCCCATGGTCATGTGATGGGGAGGGTAAAAACTGGACGTTCCTATATCCCCTATGGTCCCTGTGAACTTCTCCGTACCGTCTATCTCATATAGAGACCCAAGAGCGTCACAGTTATCCTCTATGAGCCATAGGGAATGGGCGTCGCAGAAATCCTTTACCGCCTTTAAGTCAAAGGGGTTTCCCAGTGTGTGGGCAATGAACACAGCCTTCGTCTTTTCCGAAAGAGCTTCCTCCAGGGCCGTCACGTCTATATTGTACCCGGGAATGGTCACATCCAGAAATACAGGCACCGCCCCGTACTGTATGACAGGAGCAATGGTTGTGGGAAATCCCGCTGCCACGGTTATGACCTCATCCCCTCTTTTTATCTGTCTTTCCTTAAGGAGAGGGCTGGTAAGTGTCATGAATGCCAATAGATTGGCGCTGGAACCGGAATTAACCACAGATACATATTTTACGCCTAAATACTTTGCGAACTCCCTTTCAAATTCCGCTGTATATCTGCCTGCAGTAAGGAAGAATTCCAATGATGAATCCACCAGATTCACCATTTCCTCTGCGTCGTAATACCTGCCCGCGTAGGGGATCCTGTCACCTTCTTTGTAGGGAACATCCTTTTTATGGTATATCCCGGCATATTCCCTTACGGCCTTCAATATTTCTTCCCTGGCCTCTTTTTCGCTCATATCCTTAAAATCCATATTGTCTCCTATATTACCGGTCCACTGTATTTACCTGAGTTATTCCGAGTCCGAAACATAGCTGTCTATCTGGCGGAACAGCTCTTCACGCAGATCTCCGCCATTATAATATACCCTGCTGAAGAGTACAGTCTGCTTAACCGCCTCCTCAACATTCCATACGCTCTTCCAGCCCAGTTTTTCTTTAATCTTAGTGCAGTCAAGCTTTAAGAATGCTGCCTCGTGAGGCCCGCCTTCCTGTCCTGTCCTGATACTTAAGCCCTCTCCCCATTCCCTGCAGAATATCTCCGCAAGTTCCAGGGCGCTCTTAACATCGCTTAAGTCCGGACCTACGTTGTAATAATCCGCATAGGAGTGGTCTTCATACTGCCTCATGGCGATATCCGCATAGACCATGACAGGCTCCATCACATGCTGGAAAGGCCTTGTGGAACCAGGATTCCGGATAAGTATCTCCTCACCCTTTCCGGCAGCTCTCACACAGTCCGGTATAAGACGGTCCGGAGCGAAATCACCTCCGCCAATCACATTACCCGCTCTGGCTGTGGAGATCCTGGGAGCATCCTTTTCGCTGAAAAAGGACTTAACATAGCTATGTGTCACAAGCTCCGAGCAGGACTTGCTGTTGGAATAGGGATCAAAGCCGTCTAAAGGCATATCCTCGGTGAAAGCTATATCAAGATCATCGTTTTTATATACCTTGTCCGTTGTGACATTAAGTACAGACCATACACTTGAAGTGTTCCGCACACACTCCATCAGGTTTACCGTACCCATCACATTGGTCTCAAAGGTAAGTCTCGGCTCCTTATAAGAAAGCCTTACAATTGGCTGGGCCGCAAGGTGAAAAACGATCTCGGGCCTTTCCTCCGCAAAGACTTTGGACATCTTATCGAAATCCCTCACATCCCCTATGATGGAATTCATGTCCCGGTCAAGTTTACATAACTCAAAAAGGGAGGGGTCCGTAGGGGGTTCCAGCGAATAACCGGTGACCCTGGCGCCTGCCCTTACAAGCAGCGTGCTTAAATATCCTCCCTTGAAACCGGTATGCCCGGTGATAAGAACCTTTTTCCCGTTATAAAATGACAGATCTTTCATTCCCACACCTTCCAGGGAGCGTCTCCCGCTGCCCATAGCCTCTCCAGTTCTTCCTTTTCCCTCTGGGTATCCATGCACTTCCAGAAACCTCTGTGAAGAAAAGCTCTAAGCTCATCATCATGGGCCAGCTGTCTTAAGGACTCTTTTTCAAAGACAGTCTCATCGCCCTTTATATAATCGAATATCCCGGGCTCGAAGACCATGTATCCTCCATTTACCACGCTGGAATCCTTTTCTTCCTTTTCGGAGAACTCATGTATCCTGCCGTTTTCCCCTATATCTAATACGCCGAACCTCTGATCCACCGCAATGGCAGTAAGGGTTCCGATCTTTCCGTGGGATCTGTGGAACTCAAGGAGCTTCTTTATATCCACATCCGAAACCCCATCCCCGTAGGTCAGCATGAAGGTCTCATTCCCGATATAATCCCGGATCCGTCCTATTCTTCCGCCGGTCATGGTGCGGAGTCCCGTATCCACCAAGGTGACTTTCCAGGGTTCTGCGTAATGGTTATGGACTTCCATACTGTTCTTTGCCAGATCAAAGGTCACATCCGAAGAGTAGAGATAATAGTCGGCAAAAAACTCCTTTACCAGATGCTGCTTATAACCTAAACAGATGATGAATTCATTGAAGCCGAAATGGGAATACTCCTTCATGATATGCCAGAGAATGGGCTTTTCCCCTATCTCTATCATGGGCTTCGGCTTTAAGTGGCTCTCCTCGGAGATTCTGGTGCCCAGTCCTCCCGCAAGTATTACAACCTTCATACTCTGATACCTGTCGCTCCTTTTTTTATACTATGAAATCTGTCAGTTCCCCATGGGTCTGAAAGAAGGATTCTCAATTATCCGGGTGGCCTCGTCAAAGTCCACGGGCTTGCTGTAATAATAGCCCTGGGCTATATTACAGCCCATTTCCATAAGGGACCTTCCCTGTTCCGCTGTCTCCACGCCCTCGGCGATGACTGAAAGTCCAAGCCTTTTAGCGATGTTCAATATACTCTCCACAAGGACCTTCGACCTTGTGTCTCCGGGCAGCATGGAAACAAAGCTCCTGTCTATCTTTATGGCATCCACGTCAATATTGTGGATCAATGACAGTGAGGAATATCCTGTGCCGAAATCGTCCACGGAAATATGCATTCCCTTGGATTTCAGTGTCTGGACGAAATTCATGAGCCTTTCGTATTCGTTTTCCCGGACGCTTTCTGTTATCTCTATCTCCATATCATCGGGAACCAGGCCAAACTCATCTATGGTTTCAATGATCTTCTCCTCTATCCCATCCACAAAAAGGTTCTTCCTGGAGAAATTAGAGGAAACCCTGGGAGGCTTAAGCCCCATGTTATGCCACTGCCTTACGGCGGAGCAGGTCTCTGCGAAGATCGCCATATCCAGATCCTGTATCATGGAATTTCTGTCCAGTACGGGAATAAACTTATCGGGATAAATGGGTCTTCCCTCGTGGATCCAGCGGCAGAGAGCCTCAAACCCCACAAGCTCTCCTGTACGCATATCGATCTTCGGCTGGAAATAGGCGTGAAATTCATGCTTCTGCATGGCAGGACGGAACATGGACATCACGTTCCTGCCCATCTTTACCGTGTCCTCCAGCTCGGCATCAAAATACACCACACTCTTTCTCAGCTTTGCCTTTGCCAGCTCGCAGGCGGCAGAGGCGTCTCCCAGCCTTTCGGCAAAGGTGGTTTCCCGGCCTTCCTTAAGCTCGGAGATCCCGATCCAGGGCGAGATATTAAAGGTACGTCCGGGAGCGGCCTTTAAGTTTGAAATAAAGACGCTCTGCAGGTTTTTCAATACCTGATCTGCGTTTTCCTTCCGGATGAATAATACGAAATTATCTCCCCCCAGGCGGCAGACTCCCTCATCTTCAACATTTACAAAGTCACAGATCTTTCTTGCGTACTGTGTTATGGCTTCGTCCCCGGCCTTTGCTCCCGCTGCATCATTGACATTTCTGAAATTCTGCAGGTTCATTCTTAAGAGAAGAAGCTCATGAGGGGGAACCGTTTTCGTCACTTCCCTGTATTTCTTGGCTAAAAAAACAACATTCGGTATTCCCGTAAGGGCGTCAGAGTTTTCCGAATAGTCTATGAGCTTCCTCATATTGCGTCTGCTGACCAGAACATACATGAGGTCGGAAAAGAAACGCACCTGCTCCTTATCCACATCTTCTTCCTTTATGCCTCTCTTAAATTCCAGAAAAGCATTTATATAGTTTTCCCCGTTTCTGAAATAGGGAAAGTGAAGCCGGTATTCGGTTCTTTCACCTTCGTCATAGACAATGGTCCTCTCACCGGCGCTCATCTCGTCTTTAGCGATCACATTGGCAAAGCGGCTTCCAAGGTCATACTCTTCCCCGGGATTCCTGTCGAAGTACATCCTGGAAATACCCAGACACCTGCAGCATTCCCCATATCCTTCTTTTTCGGATCTGCCACCGTCCGTGTTTCCGATAAGGCGGTTAAGGCTTTCGATCAAATTCCGGTCAACCTGCATTCTTTCCTCCCTTTGCCCCGCCGAGGCTGGCAGAATCAAGGATGTTGGTATCAAAAGTATAGGTGAGATTTCTCTCGGTGCGGACTCTCTTTAACGAGATCTCTATCATCCTGCTTAAAAGCTCCTTGTAAGGGATGCCGAGACTCTCCCAGAGATAGAAGGAAAGGGAGCCGGGTATGGTATTTATCTCGTTGAAATAGAGCTGTCCGTCGGAACCGTCTATCATAAAATCAATCCTGGCAACGCCGCTGCAGCCTAAGGCCTTAAAGCTCCTTACCGCCAGGTCACGGATCCTCTCCCGGAGTTCGGAGGGAATCTCCGCCGGGATCTTTCTGGAAACGGAGGCCATGCCCTTTGAGCCGCTCTTTCCCGCGTTGCTCACATATTTGTCCTCGTAGCTTAAGATATCCTTTGTATGTAAAGGCTCCTCGCATTCCGAAGCTATTGCCTCATTTTCATCTCCGAGTACAGCGCAGTTTATCTCACGCAATTCCTTTATGGCTCTTTCACAAAGCACTCTTGAAGCGTATCTGAAGGCGTCGTCCAGGGCGTTTATAAGCTCATTTCTGTCTGACGCAATATTTATCCCCACGCTGGATCCCGTGTTTACAGGCTTTATGATGACGGGATAGGAATACTTTTCTTCTATCTTCTGAACCAGCTTATCCGTGTCCTCATAGTCCGACAGGGTGTAGACCGATGCCGGAAGCAGGGGTATATCCGCTTCCTTCAATATGGCCTTCATGATATACTTGTCCATCCCCACTGCGGATGCGGTGACGTCGCAGCCAACAAAGGGAACACCGATAGTCTTGAAATAGCCCTGCAGCGCTCCGTCCTCCACGTTGGTACCGTGGACCACAGGGAAAATGAGGTCTGTTTCAATCCCCTCATTCTTCTTAAAGAGTTTCTGGGGATAGGGCATGAACCTTACCCTTCCGGAATCATTTACCAGAATAACCCTTTCAGACCTCTTTATAAGCCCGGGAAGGTCCTTATAGGACTCCATCTTTCCGATATCTTCACCTATATACATGCAGTTATCCTTGGTCATATATACAGGGGTCACATCATATTTTTCCCGGTCTATGTTCATATATGCCTGTATTCCTGAGATCACAGACACCTCATGTTCCACGCTTTTCCCACCAAAGACAAGTGCTATACGTAACTTCATTTCAAAACTCCTTATCAGTAATTATCCGGCAGATCGTTTTCAAGAAGGATGTATTTATGTCCTTCATCCTTTATCCCGTATGCATAGGAAAGAGCATCCTCCAGCCTTTCATATACACGGAGCTTCCCCTCGGGGAAATTTTTGCTCTTAATCCCCTCTGCTATGGGCCTGGTGTGCTTTTCTCCCACCAGGATTATATAATCGCAGCAATCCGCCGCATAGGTTCCGAACTTATAATTATATTCCTCTTCCTTATCACCCAGCTCCACCATTCCCGGGGTAATAAGTATCCTTAAGCCCTCAAACATGGCCAAGGTCTCAACTGCAGCCTTTGAACCCACAGGATTTGAATTATAGGCGTCATCGATAATGGTAACGTTTCCCTGATCCTTTATCTGCATCCTGTGCTCGACGCTCTCTATCCTTCTTACAGGAATCTTCAATTCCTTCAAAGGAATGCCGTTCATGTTCGCCACAGCTATGGCGCCGAGAACGTTTATCACGTTATGGGCTCCGATAAGCCTCATCCGGAACCTCTCCTCCTCATTATCCGGAGTCACCACTGTGAATTCAGTCCCAAGATTTGAAAGACTGATATCCTTCGCCCTGTAGCCTTTTATGTCCTCAGCCGTGCCGTACATCACGGCTCCCGGGTATGAGTCCGCCTTTTTCCTTATGATCTCATTATCCCCGTTTAAGAAGATATTCCCCTTTCCCTTTACCGCATCCGCCAGTTCAAACTTGGTATCGGCGATATTCTCAATGGAATGGAAGGTCTCTAAGTGCTGGGGTCCCACTGCAGTGATCACGCCCTGATCCGGCGGGAAGAGATCGCAGATCTCCTTTATCTCCTTAACTCTCCTGGCTCCCATCTCGCAGACAAAGATCTCGTGGGAGGGTTTCATATGCTCCCTTATGGTCCTGGTTATGCCAAGGGGCGTATTGAAATTGCCCGGCGTCACCAGAACATCATACCTTGCTTTAAGGAGAGTCTCCAGATAGTATTTAACGCTGGTCTTACCGTAGCTTCCCGTAACCCCGATGACCTTAAGGGAGGGCATACTCCTTAATATCCGCCTCGCGTCATTGATATAATGGCGGCTTATCATGGTTTCTACAGGGTGGTTTATGATATTTGCCCCTATCACCAGCAGGGGCTGAAGAGCAGTTACCATCATAAAGACCCCGTTCAAAGGCTTTATACCGCAGGCCATGAACACTGCCGTGGGAACAGCCACGCTTAAATGGATGATGACAGCCATCATCCTCTTTACCCTGGGGGTAAAAACCAGCTTCTTCTTGTTATTAAGTCTCCTTAACGCCCTGTAATCCCATATCTCCATAAACAGGGTAAGGAGGATCAGTATATCCAGAAAGACCGGGGCGAAAAACAGCCTTATCACCCCCAGAGCAGCTCCGAAAACAAGAAGCCACTGCTGCCTTATATTCTTTCCGAGCCAGCGGATATGCTCATCGTTCTTATATCCGTTCAGCTGGAACATATGCATATTATGCCTCATAACGAGGAAGGTCGCATATATGGCCATAATGGCCGTTATCACAGTCAGAACCCTCATAGGTCAAAAAAAGCCCTCAAAACAGTGCGGAACTTCACCTGCTGTTCCAGAAAAGCATAATGTCCGCAGCCTTCCAGCACCACAAGTCCCGCATTCGGGATCCTTTCCTCCATTATCCTTGCATCCCTCATAGGGGTGGCGGTATCCTTATCCCCCCAGATGAGCAGCGTCTCCTGCTTTATCTCCGGAAGGAGGTGCGTCAGATCCTCATTTACCGCCAGCACCAGGCACTGTCTCATTATGGGGGACGCCTTCCTGTAATCCTCGGATCCCTGCCTCATCTTCCAGTCCTCGACGATATCGGGGAAGAGGAAACTGAATGCTCCGGAATAAAACAGCTTCTTAAGTATCTTATACTGTCTTATCTTTATCTTCTGCATAAGAGTCCTCTCCGGCAGCACTCCCGCGCTGTCCATAAGGACTACCCTGTCTGTCCTAAAGGGCAGCTCTCTTCCGGAAAGCAGCTTTATTATTATCCTTCCGCCGTAGGAATGCCCTATGAGATCCGCTTTACCTATCTCAAGCTTCTCCATGAAGCGGCAGAAAAAATCAGCATATCTGTCAACGTTCCAGGGTTCCCTCGGTTCGTCGCTCTTACCGAAGCCCGGCAGATCGAACTGTATGACCCGGTATTCCGGAGCGAGGGCTGCTGCCACGCTGTCGTAAACGGACATGTCCGTTCCCCAGCCCTGCAGTATCACCACATTTTTATCTCCGTCACCGCTTATCTTATAGCTTATATTGTACCCGTCGATCTCCGTGAACATTCCTGCCCCACAACATTTAGATAATATTCTTTCCTATTATACCAGATATTCTCGTATTTGTAAGGTCTTTGTAATACACTTCCCACGAAATCGCGACTAAACGCCCACTTTTTTATTGCGATATCGTAGAACAGGACAGGCGTTTACTTTGAAAGTACATAAAGCCTGTAACCGTTCCGCGAGGGTTTTGCGAAGCAAAATCCCGAGTTGTGCAGCGGTTTTGCGCTCGGCGAAGCCGAATTGCAATCGCAAAACCGCCACTAAACGCCCGCTTTTTTATTGCAGTATCGTAGAACAGGGCGGGCGTTTAGTGTATAATCGGAGCAGGATCATCGTTTCGCCGGTGCCGGGCAGGCACGTCACCGGTATTACCGGTCCGGCGGACGGGTTTCCATCCGGGAAAGGGACCTGATAGAACTGCCTGCAGTGGGGTACAGATCATGAGGAAAATAAGAGATATCCTGAAAAAAGCAGTATTATTTGCGGCCCTGACCGCAGTCTTCTGTCTGGGAGGCATGGGAGGGAGCCTTGAGACTTTGAGGGCGGAAGAACCTTGTGCCGAGGTGTTGGGCAGGGACTCCTATCTCAACATCCATGATGCAATACATTATGCACGGACCGGCGATACGGTCATATTGCTGAAGGACGTAAAGATAGATCACCCGCTGACTATAAAGGATGGTTGTGAAGTTACCCTCGACCTGAACGGCCACACCATAGACCGGGGATTAAAGGATAAACCCGCCGAAAATGAGGGAGAAGTCATTAATGTCTACTCCGGCGGAAAACTGACACTCACCGACAGCAGCAAAGCTAAAACCGGTCTCATCACCGGAGGACATAAGAATACTTACGGCGGCGGTATTTATAATGATGGAATATTCCATATGAAAGGCGGCACCATCTCCGGCAACACCGCAGATTCTGGCGGAGGAGGAGTTTACAACTCTGGCGAATTCAGCAAAATAATCCTTTCCGGATCAGCAGAGATATATGGCAACGTAGAAGGCGGCACCATCACAAACGGTGTTCTTACAGGCGGCTCGCCATCCAATGTATGCGTATTCGGACACATAGAAGATAACTATATAAGTATTAAGGAAGACATTAAGAATAAGATCCCCATAGGCGTCACTGTGATGGATAACACAAGCTGTCCTGTTATAGGTGTATTTGCAAAGGCAGACGAAAGCTATAACGGCGGCAGACTGACTGCCGATGATGCAGCTCATTTTAAGAGTGATATAGACGGCTATGCCCCTAAACTGAACGTGGACGGGAAAGCCGAGCTGGTAACAGGATATCCCCTGACCGTTATAAAGGGCACATACAGCGGATACTACGCTGAAGGAGTGACTGTAAAGATCAGGCCGGAGGAACCGGAGAATGGAAAGGTCTTCCTTAAATGGAAGGTGCTTGAAGGAAACGTAAGCATTGCAGATGAAAACAAAGATGAAACCTCCTTTGTAATGCCTGCGAAGGCCGTGAAGGTGGAAGCGGTCTACAAGGATATACCAAAGGTCAGCGCTCCCGTGTTCAGCCCTGCCGGCGGAACCTATAGGTCGGCACAGAATGTGACTATCACCTCAGGTACAGAGGAGGCGGATATCTATTATACGGTTGACGGCAGCGATCCCACAAGGAGCAGTACGAAGTACAAAGGAGCCGTCACAGTTTCAAAAAACACCACCATAAAAGCCATGGCAGTAAAAACCGGCTTCTCAGACAGCGATATATCCATTGCGGGATATACCATCAGCAGAGAAAGCCCTCCGGATCCGTATAACCCCGATCCTGTGAACCCCGACCCTGTGAACCCCGACCCTGTGGATCCCGACCCTGTGAACCCCGGACCGGAAAAGAAGCCGGAAAGGGTGCCTGTTACGGATCCGTCAGTCTCTTTCTATTCATCACCGGAAGATAACTTCGCACCCGTGGCTTTGGGATCAAAGGACGGTATCGGAGGAAGCATTAAAGATCTGTTACTGGACTTTTCCGGGGTAAGCGCCTCAGGGATCGATCCCCACAGCTTAAAAATGACTGTCCTCGCGGGATCAAAGCTAAAGACAGCCGCCCGAGTAAAAGACAGGAACTCCGTGAAGACCGATAGCGGCATCAGGGCCAAATACAATAAAAAGGACGGCACTGTGACCATTACCTGTAAAAAAGACGGCTATGCAGCCTTTGAAATGGAAGACGGTCATTCATACACCGTTACCTTCAAGGTGGAAAAACCGAAGCCTGATAAAAACGAGGCAAAGATTTCCATAGGAACGGCTCCCGTCACAAAGACCGTAAAAGCCCTGTTCGGAACCACCATCACATCCGGAAAGCTCACGATCCTTAAATCTAAGGTGGACGGAAGGGCATCCGTCAGTGCTGACTGCATCACCGTAAACCCTTCAGAAAAGAACACCATAAAGCTCCAATACCAATACCTGAACAAGAAATACAGGACGAACATCAAAGTAAAATAACCAGGCAAAAACGCATTATGAGATTGGATGCGAAAGTCTTAAAGGAGGCATGGACACAGCATATGATGAGAACCACACCGGAGGGCTTTATTTTCGAACTGACGGCGGGAACACCACACCCGGATATTTAAGTTCTGTGCCACATGATGACTCCTATTCCGATAATAAATGGGTCTATGGATAGTCAGATGGTAATACCGTTTTGCTGGCAGGAATTAATACTGAAGGATACGTGAATTTAGCAATTCCCGGTAAAGTTGAGCACAATGGTCATATCTACTATGTAGTTATTGGCGAGGAAACGGAAAGTATTTTCAGAACAGATAATTTAGAGCATATCATGATCCCGGACGGAGTGAAGGCCAAACCAAGTACAGCCTGGTTGTTTGAACCCGAACCAAATGATTTTGCTCCGGATGACTACCGCAACTGACCTGTTTTAGCAGATTTCAGGGCACAAAATGCACCCATGAATAATATGATTTTTCTCATGTATAACGCCCCGGAAAGACCGGGGCGCCGTATCGGTATAAATCATTCTGATATTAAGTATTCTCTGTCCTCAGAAGCTGCAGGAGCCCTCCAGATTCTCACCCTTAAAGGTGATGGTGGTTCCGCTCACACTGTAGTCCGTTTTCTTACTGGCTTTGTAATCCTTAGACTTCCCCGGGCCTTTTGTGGTCACGATAACCGCCTTGACCTTATTCCCCTTGCCTTTTTTAACATTAACAAGTGCTTTGCTGTTAGACTCGGTTATCTTTAAGGGCTTGATCGTGAAGGACAGACCGGAGGTTCCCTTTGTCAGCTTTTTAAGTCCCTTATCAAAGTTTTTGTCGGATTTATCCGTCTTAAGGATCTGTATGTAATTATTTCCGTTCTTCTTTACAACCTTTATGCTTGTAGCCTTGTGGGTCTCTCCCTGCAATACGATCCTTATCTCCCCAAATACATTTTCTATCTCTGCTTCAGTCTTAAACTTCTTTGCTTTTCCAAAGAATGTCACGATCCTGTTATAGGAAACAGAATACTCTCCCACAGTTACCGTTACGGGTTCGGAAAAAGCCAGTCCCTCATCCGGAAGAATCTTATCGCCGTTTCCGCCGTTTTCTCCGCCGTTCTCTCCGCCGTTTTCCCCGCCGTTCTCTCCGCCGTTTTCCCCGCCGTTCTCTCCGCCGTTTTCCCCGCCGTTCTCTCCGCCGTTTTCTCCGCCGTTCTCTCCGGAACCTTCGGAAAAGCGGGTTGCCACTCCATTTTTGATACTGGTGATCACTGTTCCGGATCCGTCCTTCCATACATATCCGTCTACGCCTGGTAGCTTTATCTCACAATTTGATTTATTATCAACGCTTGTCAGGCCTTTGCACCCCCCAAATGCATAATACACTCCTCTACTCGTTACACTTGATGGGATCTCAACGCTTGTCAGGCCTTCGCACCCACGAAATGCATTCTCTCCTATACTCGTTACACTTGATGGGATTTCAACGCTTGTCAGACCTCGGCATTCATAAAATGCATAAGCTCCTATACTCGTTACACTTGATGGGATCTCAACGCTTGTCAGGCCTTCGCACTCATAAAATGCCTCCTCTCCTATACTCGTTACACTTTTCCCCTCAATAGTACCCGGGATAACCACATCCCCTCCTTCTCCGTTATACTTGGTAATGGTTACCTCATCACCATCCACCGAATACTTGAAATCCCCGTAAGTATCCGCTAACACCATTAACCCGGAAGCTGCGGTCATAACAAACAGCACCGAAATAAATACTGCCAGCTTTTTTACTGCTCCTTTGAGAGTTTCTTTCTTTTCCTTTAATCTGTTCATATTATGAGTCGCCCGACAAATGGGGCTTTTGAACCTTGAAAACTTAATACATTACCTTTTATAAATGGTATAATTGAGATAGGGTATGTTGGAGGTACGATTCATGTCATTTGCAACAAATTCATCTCAACAAATCAGCATATTTGATGCTACTTCTAATCTAACACAACGAGAAGTGAAAATGCTTGAAAAATCTTGGGCCAAATTTTTTTCTGAGAATATTTTCCCTGCTATAGATGAAGAACCTTTTCGTGTATTATACAGCGATCAGCCTTCTCGTAAGAATACACCCATCAATGTAATCATGGGTGCTCTTATTATCAAGGAAATGTTTCAGCTTACAGATGAAGAAATGGTTGAGACTCTTCCCTTCGACATCAGATATCAGTATGCATTACATACAACAAGCTTTGATGAGCAGCCATTAAACGACAGAACATTTGGCAGATTTAGAGCTAGATGCAGTTCATATGAGGAAGAAACCGGAATCGATCTTATTCATCAATGCATTGTTGATTTGTCTTCTCAGATTGCTAAGATGATGGATCTCAATACTGGAATGAGGCGTATGGATTCACTCATGATAGCGGCAAATATCAAAAAAATGAGTCGCCTTGAACTGTTGTACACCTGTATTTCCAATCTTGCAAAATGTATGAATCGTGCCAAAGACAGTGCATTACCAGATGCTTTAAAGCATTATCTTGACAGTGATGATCATAATAAAGTGTTATATCACAACCGTAGCGAGGATAATGACAGTAAAATATCTCAGGTTCTCAAGGATGCTGCTCTGATCATTTCAGCCTGTGGAAGCAGGTATGATGAGTATAGCGAATACCAGTTGATGTTGCGTGTAATCAAGGAGCAGACTGACGAGGACAAAGATGGAAATCTTGTTCTCAAGCACAAACAAACAGGCATGGATTCAAAAATACTTCAGAATCCTGCTGATCCAGACGCAACGTTTAGATCAAAGGCTGGTAAGGATAACCGCGGTTATATTGCCAATATCGTAGAGACATCAGACGGAACTAATTCAGTGGTTTCTGATTATCAGCTTGAGCAGAATATTTACAGTGATAGCCAGTTCCTAAAGGATTACATATCCGCATCACCAAAATCAGATACACCTATCACAATGGTGACTGATGGTGGTTATTGCGGTTATGAAAATGTCAAAGCTGCAAAAGACAAAAATATAACCCTTATTACTACTGACTTTAAGGGAGCCGATGTCGCGGACATTTATGCCGATTTCACCTTCTCGGATGATGGAAAAGAAATACTTATGTGTCCTTCGGGGAACAAGCCCAAGTCTAATGTATATGACAAGAATGCTGATAAATGCAAAGCTTCATTTCCAATCGATACATGCAAAAACTGCCCACATCTCTCTGAATGTAATCCAGAAATGCATGTCAGAGTAGCTACAGTAAAACTGGCCAAAAGAACTGCCTATCACGCTGAGCAGCAACGTTGCTATGAGACTGAAGACTTTAAGAAACATGCTCGCTTTAGGAATGGAGTAGAAACAATTCCTGCGGCCTTACGAAAAAGACACAACGTCGATAAAATGCCCGTAAGAGGATTGATAAGGAACCGGCAATTTTTCGGATTTAAAGTAGCAGCATTAAACACGTTCAAGCTAATCAAATATAAGGTTGGCTTGAGTAAGTGCGCTCAATTATCACCAGTAATGCAAAATTAACAATCAATATCCAATGATATGACCATTAACGAGCGTCTGTATATGAATATTTTCTGAAAAAGATAATGTATTAAGTTTTCAAGGAACAATATACCGAAAATGGGCTTATCTTAATTGCTCATTTGTCGGGCGACTCATATTATATTGTCCTTTCATTTTCTGATGTTTTTCTTAAATGTATTGGGATCAAAGACCCATATCCGGATCCTGAACATAATAAAAAGGCATCCCTCTTGCCATACAGCAATAGAGAATGCCTTTAAGTATCAGAAAAACTTCCTCGATAATATACAGAAATAAACAGCGTCTAACTACCCTGTCTGTCTGTCTGTCTGTCT
>JAFSKT010000131.1 GCA_017448845.1 Lachnospiraceae bacterium | reverse complement strand
GATCTTCTCTTCCTTTACGGGTCTGAAAGTCCCGAGGCCCACGTGGAGCGTGACATAGGCCGTTTTTACTCCCCTTTCCCTTATCCGGGATAAAAGCTCCTCCGTGAAATGGAGTCCCGCCGTGGGGGCAGCCGCAGAGCCGTCATATTTTGCGTACACCGTATTATATCTGTCCCTGACCTTGAGCTTATGCTTGATGTATGGAGGCAGGGGCATCTCCCCCAGGGAGTCCAGTATCTCTTCAAATATGCCCTCATATTCAAAGCGGACTATACGGTTTCCTTCATCGGCGATACGGGTCACCTCGGCTTTTAAGAGCCCGTCTCCGAATACGGCTCTGGCTCCAGGCTTAAGCTTTTTCCCGGGCCGGACTATGGTCTCCCATTCCCTGTCCTGAAGCCGCTTGAGTAAAAGGATCTCAACTGCGGAACCCGTATCTTCCTTTACTCCCAGGAGCCTTGCGGGGATTACCCTGGTATTGTTTAACACCAGGCAGTCCCCTTTTTTAAGGTAATCCGTGACATCCTTAAATATCCTGTCCTCAGTGTCGCCGGTTTTCCGGTCAAGCACAAGGAGCCTGGACTCATCCCTTTTATCCAGGGGGTCCTGGGCTATAAGCTCCTCAGGAAGCTCATAATAGAAATCTTTTTTCAGGAGTTCACTCATGACCTGAGTTCTATCCCCATACTGTCAAGGCCGTTTAAGATCTTCTTCATAACGGCGTTAATGTCCTCATCTGACAGGGTCTTTTCGGGATCCCTGAAGCTTAAGGTGTAGGCCATGGACTTATAGCCTTCCTTTATCTGCTCACCCTCATAGATATCAAAGAGGGATGCCTTTTCAAGGAGCTTTCCGCCCCTCTGCTTTATCATGGCCTCGATATCCCCGGCCAGTATATCCTTCTTAACCACCATGGAAAGGTCACGGGTAACGGCAGGGAACTTGGCTATCCCCTTGAACTTCCTGTCAAAGGTAGCTCTCTCCACCACTTCCGGCATGTCGATCACTGCCACATAAACCCTGTCACCCAGCTCGTAATTCCTTCTTACCATGGGATGCAGCTCTCCGATATATCCGATCACTGCTCCGTCATATATGATATTTGCCTGGCGTCCGGGATGGAGGAAGGTCTTTCCGCTGTTGGGATCATAAACCGTACCCTTCTTAAGCCCGGCCTTTGCAAAGAATTCTTCCACAACACCCTTCATTGAGAAGAAGTCGCCTTCGCCGTAGAAAGCAAGGGCAAACTGCATCCTCTCATCGGGATAGTCGGTAAGGGGAAGGCTCTTCGGAATATAGATATTTCCAAGCTCATAAAGCCTTACGTCCTTATTTCTCCTGTTATAGTTCACAGCGAGGCTGGTAAGAAGGCCGTTTAATATGATGGTCCTCATTACGGAGAAGTCCTCACCTAAGGGATTACTGATCTTTACTGCAGCCCTTTCCGGCGCATCCTCAGGAAGTAAAAGCTTATCAAATACCTTGGGGCTCTCCATTGAATAGGTCATGCACTGTGAGAAGCCTGCAAACTCTGCCACATCCCTGGCAACAGATTCGATCATCATCTTGAAGGGCAGTCCGCCGCCTTCCGCACCTGAAGAGGGAAGGGTTACGGGAATCTTGTCATAACCGTAGAACCTGGCAGCTTCCTCCGCTATATCGGCAAAGCCCAGAAGATCCTGCCTGAAGGTAGGGCAGATAAGCTCATTCTTTCCTTCATCATATTCGATCTCAAGCCTCTTAAAGTAAGAGAGCATGTCGTCACGGCTGATGTCGGTGCCAAGGAACTCATTTATCCTCTCATACTCAAAGGGAATATGCTTCTTTTCGGGAAGAGGTTCGTGAACATCTACAGCGCCCTTAAGCACCTTACCGCAGCCAAGCTCCTCAACCAGAGCGCAGGCACGGTTTATGGCATCCATTGCGTTATTCGCGTCTAAGCCCTTTTCAAAGATACCTGAAGCGTCTGTCCTGAGACCTATCCTCTTAGCGGACTTTCTGATATTGGGTCCGTTAAAGGTTGCAGCCTCGAATAATACTTCATGCACATCCTCGGTGATCATGGAGTTCTCGCCGCCCATGATACCGCCGATACCGATCTCCTTCTCACCGTCGCAGATCATAAGGACTTCGCTGTCAAGCTTTCTCTCGCTTCCGTCTAAGGTGGTAAATACATCCCCATCCTTTGCCCTGCGGACGATTATCTTATTTCCCGCAATGGTGGAAAGGTCGAAAGCATGCATGGGCTGGCCGTATTCCATCATTACATAATTAGTTATGTCAACTAGATTGTTAATGGGCCTGATGCCGGCTGAACGGAGACGCTTCTTCATCCAGTCGGGAGACTCCTTGATCTGTACGTCTGTCACTACCCTGCCTATATACCTGGTGCAGAGGTCGCGGTCGATTATCTCAACGCTAATCCTGTCGGAAGCTGATTCCGCTGCGTCCTCTCCGGTAACAGGTACTTCCGGCATATGGAAATCCTTATTGAAGCTTGCCGCAGCTTCCCTTGCGATACCAAGAACGCTGTAGCAGTCAACCCTGTTGGAAGTTATCTCATACTCAAATACCGTGTCATGGAGTCCCAGATACTCAATGGCATCCGTTCCGGGAACTGTGTCCTTGGGAAGGATATAGAGCCCGTCCTCCGGTGCATCGGGGAATACGTCCCTGGATGATCCCAGCTCCTCAATGGAGCACATCATGCCGAAGCTCTCCACTCCACGGAGCTTCCCGGCCTTGATCTCTATGCCGTCTTCAGGAAGGGGTCCGCCGTCATGGCCTCCGGCCACCTTTCCTCCGTCAAGTACTACAACCACGTGGTCTCCCTCGTTCACATTGGGAGCACCGGTAACTATCTGTATGTCCTTATCGCCGATATTTACCTGGCAGACTATGAGTTTGTCCGCATCGGGGTGACGGTCGATCTTTTTCACCTCTCCAACAACGATCTTGTCAAGGTTCTTGTCTAACCTCTTAAAGCTCTCGGTCTTGGTGCCTGTCATTGTCATGCGGTCCATGAATTCCTGATCACTGCACTCGAGATCCGGAACATATGCTTTTATCCAGTTTAATGATGTGTTCATCTCTTAAAAATCCGATCCTTTCATTCTTATCAAAATACTGTTTCCTGTCTTATCCTTTAGAACTGTGACAGGAATCTCACGTCATTCTCATACATGAGCCGCATGTCATCTATCTCATACTTAAGGAGGGCTATCCTCTCAAGTCCTACTCCGAAAGCAAAGCCCTTATACTTAAGGGGATCGATCCCGCTCATTTCCAGCACGTGGGGATGTACCATACCGCAGCCTAATATCTCTATCCAGCCTTCTCCTTTACAGAAGCGGCAGCCCTTTCCGCCGCACTTAAAGCAGGATACGTCCATTTCCGCAGAGGGCTCCGTGAAGGGGAAGTGATGAGGCCTGAACTTAACCTTTGTATCCTCTCCGAAAAGCTCCTTCGCAAACTGGGTAAGGGTTCCCTTTAAGTCGGAAAACGTTACCTTTTCATCTATAAGCAGACCTTCCACCTGATGGAAGCAGGGTGAATGGGTGGCGTCCACCTCATCTGAACGGTAAACCCGTCCGGGGCTTATCATCCTTATGGGAAGCCTTCCCTTCTCCATCTCATGGACCTGAGCTCCGCTGGTCTGTGTTCTGAGCAGCATCTCTCCGTTAATATAGAAAGTGTCCTGCTCATCCTTTGCGGGATGGTCTGCAGGTATATTCAATGCCTCAAAGTTGTAGTAGTCCTTTTCCACTTCAGGGCCTTCAACCACCTCATATCCGAGACCTGTAAATATCCTCTCCATCTCTTCAAGAGCGATCTGGTTCGGATGCCTGTGTCCCGAGAGTCTTCCCTTTGCGGGCAGAGTCACATCTATGGTCTCAGCCGCCATTGCCGCTTCCATCGCTGCGCTCTCCAGCCTTCTCTTAGCCTCTTCCAGGGCTTTCTCTATCTCCTCCCGGGCCTCGTTAACCATCTGGCCCACCTTGGGACGGTCTTCCGCCGCCACATCTTTCATGCCCTTAAGTACCTGGGTGAGTTCTCCCTTTTTCCCGAGAAAATCAACCCTGGCGGCATTCAGTTTTTCCAGATCAAGGCTCTCTTCGATCCTCTTTCTGGCCTCTTCCCTGATCTCCAGCAGTTTTTCGTTAATCATCTTTTAACAGCTCCTCTCAAAAACTTTTAACAGTATATGCTTAAATAAACGATATTTCAAGGTTTCTGCCAAGAAACAAGGGAAAATATCCCTCAATCCCTTTCCTTATCTCCCGGTACGGCTATTACTTTTCCCACTCCGTAATAGGCTGCCGCCGCCTTATTATAAGGATCCTCAGGGTTTTCTTCATACCGTCCGATCTCATGGGTCTCCCGGTCTATTGCCCGGTCCCCCGCAATCGCGGACCAGAAAGGCGAAACCTCACCCTGCGGCACTTTCACCACATCCCTGCCTCTGTTTTTCTTCATGAGTTCTTCAGCTTTCCTTATCTGCTTTCCCCAGTCCGCGTCCACCATGACAGAGGCGGATATATTTACGGCAAGGTAAAGGGCTCCCAGTATCTTTGCCGCCTTAAACTGCTTTCCGTATTTTTCTCCAAGTGCATCATGATCAATATATTCCCACGCCCCGGACATGGCTGCTAATGCGTAGATCACAGAAGGATAGGCTGCATGGGGCGGAAATTCAGGTGAAAACATCAACACTGACGGGATCATGAGGGAAGCCGCCTCCAGCGCAAGCAAACGCTCATTATCCCTTCTCTCTCTTTCCTTTCCCTTTAGAAGACAATATATTACAGGTATCTGCATCGGTAAAAGCCTTAAGATCACGGTTAAAAAGCTGCTCCTTAAAAAATGCAGGAACATTTCCCGTTTATAAACATACTCCGGGGGAACGCTCCCTGACTTATTGAAATCCTCCGGCAGTATATCGCTGAATTCCTTTTCCACCTGATACCGCTTAAAATTCCCGGGAGCCAGCATCAAAAGAGCGTAGCCCATGCAGGCTGAAATAAAGCCGTATTTTTCCCAGTCTCTGTCCTCTTTCCTTCTTACATCCGTAAAGTATTTAAGCCCCGACAGAAAGCAGGCTGCCATGCCTCCGGCTTCATTTGACCAACCGGCAAGGATACCGGATAGGACCGCTGCGGGAATGGGGACACGGATGTTCCTGTCCTTTGTTGCAAGGCTGTAAGGAAGGAGAAACACTGACTGCAGAACCCCGGGCCAGGAATAATTCATGGCGCCGGTCTGCCACAGGGTGGTAAAGGCAAGCTTCGGCGTGCCTGTCCAGAAGCCCGCTGCCAGAGCCTTCATAAGGGAGTCCGGGATGCTCTTTAACCTTAGCCTTCCGGATCCTATCCAGTCCGACAGTAAAAGCTGGGATACAGTGACAGCGGTGTTGGCAAAGTCATAATATCGCTTGTTATTAAACATAAGAAAAAGCTGGTTCAGGCTCTCTCCAACGGTACGCCCGCTCCAGGTAAGATAGTGTGAGACCTGAGACCTTATGAGATCCTTCGCCTTCTTCACACGATAATACTGCTGCTTTCCGAAAGCCAGGTTCCCGTGATGCTTTCCGTCCCATATGAAGGAAAAGGCGTAATCATCCGCAAACATGGGGATCAGCCTGTTCCTTAAGTATGCCAGGGCTCCGAAACCTGCAAGTATGAGAAGGGTTCTTCCCCCTTTTTTATTCTTAAAATCAATCTTTCCCATTCCAGATTTCCGGAAGGATATCTCCTAAAAGCCGGTTCTCACATCCTTCTTCCATAAGGATCCGGCAGATACGCCCGTATATTTCTCCGAACCGTTCCATGCTTTCCCTATTTGACAGTTGGATAATGAAGATATAAAATAGGGCAAACATTTCAGCTGAAATCTTATATCTCAGAGTATCTCTAATCTTTTCCAACTGACAGTAAGTTTACTCTGTCGAATAACCGGAAATCATTGAAAACCTGGATATGTATATAGTATAATTTTACTGATTTTAAGGATAGGAAGGGCGTAAACGGTTGGCAAACGAGCTTATACGGTTCGAAAACGTTGGAAAAACATATATTACAGGGTCCGTGACATACGAGGCTCTCCATGACGTGAACCTGACAATAGACGAGGGAGAGATGGTGGTAATCTTAGGCCCCAGTGGGGCGGGCAAGAGTACGCTTCTTAATCTCGTCGGCGGTTTGGACGGTGCCACAAAGGGGAGGATTTTTTTCGGTGAAGACGAGATCACTGCCTTTAATGACGTACGCCTCGGGAAATTCCGGGCCAGGGATGTGGGTATTGTATTTCAGTTCTACAATCTGGTACCTACACTCACGGCTATTGAAAACGTGTCGCTTATGCAGGATCTTGGGCTTGATATAATGGATCCCCTTGAAGCCCTCGATATGGTGGGACTTGCCGACCAGAAGGATAAATTTCCTTCCCAGCTGTCTGGAGGCCAGCAGCAGAGGGTGTCGATTGCGAGAGCCATTGCGAAAAAACCAAGACTCCTTCTTTGCGATGAGCCTACGGGAGCTCTCGATACCAATACAGGAAAGGAAGTCTTGAAAATCCTAAAGGAGCAGAGCAGCATATACCACCGGACAGTCGTGATGGTTACACATAATGCTCTTTTTCAGGAGATAGCCGACAAGGTTGTCACGGTAAAGAACGGAACCATCGAAAACATCGTGATAAATGATCATCCCAAAGAAGCGGATGAACTTAGCTGGTAACTACGGAAAAATGATATGAACAGGAATAAATTAAAGACTGCCGCTATCATTGCTGCCTTTGCCGGAGCGATGTACGCAATGAACCGGAGCGTACCAAAGGTGGCTGATGACTACATTTTTTCTTTTATCTGGGATGGAAAAAGGGGGGGCAACTTTGCATACGGCTCGCTTAAATTAAAAAGAGTACGGAGGATAAAGGATCTTATAAGATCCCAGGTTTCCCACTATTTGACCTGGAGCGGCAGGACAATCGGGGAGACCATGAACCAGCTAATCCTCATGCGTGATGACAAGAGGTTATATGATGTCCTGAATACTGCCGCCATTATGGCGCAGGTTTTTTTGTGTTTTTTGGCTGCAGGAGGGAACATAAAGAAACAAGGAAAAGAATTAACTCCCTGCCTTGCCGCATTACTTTGCGGAGGGTATTACCTTTGTACCCCGCATATCGTGGTGACTTCATTCTGGACCACGGGAGCCATGAACTACTCCTGGCCGGGACTTTTCCAGTCCGCATTTCTCCTTCCTTATTCAAAGGAAATAAGAGGTGAAAAAGTAAGGATAAGCAAGGCTATGATGGCATTCTTGGGAATTCTTGCCGGATGGTCCAATGAAGCAGGGGGCGGAATGTCGCTTTTATTATCCGGTGCCTCCGCTTTTTTTTCAGTAATGAAAAAAGAAGCTTCCGACTGGAAAACGGCAGGACTGATTGGCTGTGCGGCAGGTTATGCTTTACTCATGCTTGCCCCCGGGAATTTTAAGCGCCTGAAAGCCGAAGAGGAGTTCTATGACTCCTATACTCCGGATCCTCTTGACCCGGGAAGCCTTCCTCCGGAATACGACTATAGCCTGCAAATGTTCATTCATCACTTAAGGAATGGCTTTACATCTACATTTTTAAGACTTCTTCCGCTTCAGCTTCCCGTGGCGGAGTATCTTCTGCAGGATGGTAAAAAGGATCCCGTGATAAAGAAATACCTTGGGGTCCTTGAAGCCGCAGCCTTAAGCGTACCTTCGATCCTGATGCTTTCCCCGCAGTTTCCCAAAAGAGCGGCGTACTTTTCAGGTCCCCTGATGCTGACGGCGGCAGCCACAGCATATCTTAATACATCAGAGAAAAGGTCTCGCTTTAGTCCCTTATTCCGCACTCTTTACACGATATTTGGATTAGAAGCAGCTATAAGCTATATATCGGCACTTGTCAATAATTCCGATTTTTTTGTTCAGTGTAAAGAGCAGAATTCCATCATGCAAAACGGGAAGAAGGATGAAACAGTCACTGTGCCGGATGTAATGATATCACCCTTCTGGTCACGGCTGGCTAAAGACCGTTCCACTGACGAATATATAAAGTCGGTCATAAGATATGAAGAGGATCCAGACGACCCCTACAACAAGGCTGCGGCAGCTTACTACGGCGTAAAAAAGGTCAAAGTCAGAGTGCCTCTTAACCATCCGTATGCGAAGAAAGATAAAAAAAGCAAGAGGCTACAGATAATGAGACCTATTCGAAATCTTTTCAAATTATTCTTCCCGGGGAAATCCCGGATTTAGTGAAGGCGGCATTTACCGATCAAATCCTCCACACGGATATTACCTGAGTCTTCCTTAAGAAGTTCTTCACAGACAGCAATATAGGTGTCTGCAAAATACGCCATCTTTTCCTCAGAGTAGAGGCTGCTGTCATAGGAGAGCTCCAGACGGGAGCCTTCTTCGTCCTCCCATATACTTATTTCCAAGGGCTCCAGAGCCGCCCATCTGTCGGAAAATAGGATATCTATATCGGTGATGATATCATTTCCCGGATTTTTCCACATATCCCCTTCATAAATAAAGCAGGGAATTCCGGGTGAGTTCTTTTTCATAAAGGGTGACACAATGCCGTTCGTGATTCCTGAATTGAACTGTTCAGCAGTCTCAAAAGCCAGTTCACTGATTTTTGTGTTCTTATTTACCCGAAGTTCTACGGGAAGATCCATTGTCAGAAGTCCGGCTGTCCGCAGAGATCCGGTATCACTCCTTCCATTCCAGGTCCAGGTGAGTAAACAGTCATTCCGCTTATTTACGGTCATAAGAGTAACAGCAGAGACTAAGAGAAAGAATGTATTGGAGGTAATATTAAGCGCCCCTGCAGCCCGCAAAACTTCATCGAACGGGAATTTAAAAGACCTTTCGTATTCTCCGAGGCCGGGGTTATCGCCTGACATATCATATTCAGGAAGCATCCCATGGAGATTCCGGTAACGTTCCTTGAAATAATCCAGTTTGTCTTTCCAATCGTCATCCTGACGTAGATCGAGACGTTTTTTACAGAAATGCATAAATCCATCATTCTTTGGTATACTTCCACCCATATACAGGGTCATTATGTCCTCGATTATGATCCTGAAGGATGTGCCGTCACATATAACATGGCATAGATCCATAAGAAGCAGTACTCTGTCCTTTAGGCGAAATATAGTAATATAATTTAAGGGGCTGCCATCAAAAGCCGCTATCACGGGAAAACCCATGAAATAGTCTTTGTTCACTTCTTCCGGAGGAGTTACTACCTCGATACATTTAAGGATTTCGGGATCATAATACTGCCGCCATTCATTATCTTTCCTCTTGATAGTGGTGCGAAGAACCGGATGCGCATCAACAGCTGAAAGGATCGCTTTCTTAAGCTTTTCGATATCAACATCGGCTTTAAGGCTTATCGCAATAGGCTGATTGCAGACCATCCTGTCAGGCAGTTCAAGCTGCCTGTTAAGGAACCATAGCTCTTCATCAGTAAGAGGAAGACCTTCAGGGGGGAAAGACTCCGTTTCAGCGTCCTCCAAAGAATCTTCCATAAGAGCCGCTGCAATACCCCTGATGGTCTTTTCCCGGTAAATAAGCCGGAAATCCAGACATTTAAGATTCGCCTTTATAATGAGGCGCATGGCAGAAAGAGAATCCCCTCCCAGAAGAAAGAAATTGTCGTCAATACCAACCTTTTCAGGACTGATATTCAAAACCTCCGCAAATGCAGTGCAAAGGGTCTTTTCAATGTCACTACGCGGAGCAGCATAATCTGCAAACAGGGCTTCTTCGGAAGGGTTCGGGAGATCCTTCCGCACGGTCTTACCGTTTTCATTTATAGGGAGCTTATCTATCCCTATGTAACAGGACGGCAGCATGAATTCAGGCAAATACGCCATCAGGGACTCTCTGATATTCTCCGGAACCGGTATGCTTTCCTTTGGGATATATGCGGCGAGGAAGGAAATACCGCCCCTGAAGCACTGCTTTACTGCCGCAAATCTGACATTAAGAACCTTTCTAAGGCCAGTTTCCACTTCAAAGGGCTCAATACGGTTGCCGTTGATATTTAACATATCGTCAACTCTTCCGAGAAGAGTGTAGTTGCCCTTATCATCAACACTCATGTAATCCCCACTCTTATAATATGTTTCTCCGTTTATGGAAATAAGCTCTGTTCTGTCACTTTCATGCAGATACCCCCTGAAGAAGGGGAGTTGAATGCATAACATTCCCTCTTTATCATTAACCCGGTTATTCCTGTCAATCAGCACAGCCTTTGTATATTCATCCGGTGTTCCGATAGGAGTGTTGCTGTAGGGTCTGTCAATATCGAAGAAAAAGGGCAGATAGGAGAACTCAGTGGGACCATAAGCATTTAGAACCGGGAATCTGTCTATGTAAAGATCTGTTGCTATTTCGCCCGTGATATGGAGTACCTTGACATCAATACCTCCGGCGGATTCAAGTGCCTTGACCAGGGTCGGAGGCATACATGAAGCGGTGACATGTTGTTTTTTAAAATAATCAAGAAGCCCTATGGGATCCCTCACGAGTGTAAGAGGGATGAGATGAAGCGTACTGCCTGCCTGAAGTACACCCATCATGAGATAGAGACCGCCTATAAAGGTTTCCGGTGCCACATTTGCATAATCCAGGGGTATCCATCTGCCAATGGCACGGTCGGTAGATGACATGATATATCTGTACACTCCGTATTCCTGAGCTACTCCTTTAGGAAGACCGGTGGAGCCGGATGTATAGTATATAAAGGCGAGATCGTGGGGATCAGGATCGGCCCATTCATCGGGAGCAAGCGGTTCCTCTTTAACTGCTTCTTCATATTTCCGCTCGTCCATTACAAATGCTGCATTACTGTCTATGATGATGTAAGAGATGCGTTCACTCCCCATCATGGCCTCGGTTCCTACCCAGGCAGCGCCCGCTTTCATCACAGCAAGGCGCACTGCCACGAACTCAAGCCCTCGGGGGACACAGATTGCAACTATGTCCTCCTTACCGATACCCTGTTTTTTCAGCCAGGAAGCTATACTTCCCGAAATGCTATTCAGCTCCCCGTAGCTTGTCTTGCGTTCTCCGCTCTGATCCACAATGGCGGTTTTCTCCGGCGTATCGGTTACGTGCTCTAAAAATCTTTCCAAAAAAGGTATCATTTTTTTAATCCTTTCTATTCCAAGCATCTTTACAAAGAAACCCTAATCCCATTAATTTTGCGTTCTTCAATAGGATCCCTCTAAAAAGTGTAGGATATATCAGCCCTTTTTATCCGTTCGGATAATGATAGTGAATTCCTGCCGGTGATTTTCATCACAAAATATAGATTTATAAATCCATTATAGCATTTTCACCAAATATAACCAAGTAATAGGCTTATATATCCCTGCTATAATTAAGTCACTTCCCGTTTAAGGAATGTAAATCTTGATCTTCTTTTATCCCAGTATATGACAACGTAGCCCATCCTATGTATCATACGGACTAACCGCATTATCTTTCCCGTGTCCCTGTAAAATAAACGCTCATGAACCTCCAGGCATATCTGTCCTATCGGAACAGTGGATTCCTTAAGTAACCTGATTATATTAAAAACAGATCCGGTAATATTAATCTTCAATAGGTCGATGTGGTCATGTCCCCTTTTTTCCGCAATTGCTTTTAGATGCCGGATTCTTGTCGCCGGGGAAGAACCATCTCCTCCAAGGGAGTAAACGACAGGTTTACCGCCGTCCTTCAGGGGTTTCTCATATACATAGTATTCCATTCCGGGGCGTCCGCATTTCTTAAGCGGATAATACACGGTATCCAGCGCATCGAAGCTCTTCTTTCCGAATATTATCTCGCCGGTCTTTATTGCAAGGCTTTTAAGCGGATTCACTATAGAAAACAATATCGAGGAAGGGTCATTCTGCTCGTAAACATGTCCTTCGTAGGGACCGCATTTTATCTTTTGGACCCCGTAATACGCTGCGGCAGCCTTATTGTAGTAATCATTCTCATCGTTTACGCATACTCCCATGCAGATATCATCTGTTATGGATCTGTCACCGGCAAGAAAAGCATAGGGCGAAGGGACGTCAGTATCTTCCACATGGATAAGCGGCTCATTTTTGTTTTCTTTAATGAATCTTATCTGTCTGTCAAATTGAAGGGAATTGTCCGCATCAACTATGAGGCTTGAAAGAGCGTTTACGGACAAACCCAGGGTTACAGCTGCCGCAATGAGTTTTTGCGCCGGGTTCCAGGTACTGAAGTCCGGCATATCAAGGTGATCTGATGCCCGGGTAGCTGCAGAAAGAAGGAATAAAACGGAAGAGTATGTTGAGCGTCTAGGATACTGCGGTGAAAGCATCATAACTGACGGAATGGCGAAAACCGCTGACTCTAAGGCAAGGATAAAGAGATCTGTTTTTCTGTCCCTTTTCTTTCCCTGAAGAAAATACATTATAACAGGTATCTGCAGCGGAAGTTCCCTTATAACCGTAGGAAGGAAGCCTTCCATAAACCACTTCTTAAACATGGTGGATGTGTAGAGATCCTTATTTGGAACATAGCCGGGAAGTGAATCCTCCAAAGATTGCATGATTTCATTGGCCTCTTCTTTCCACAGCCTTATTTTTTTTCCGTTTCCGGGTGAAATAAGTAATAGCAGTATACCGAGGAAACATCCTAAAATCCCATAGCCCATCCAGGAAGCGTATTCTTTATGCTTAATGGAATATATCGTCTCCAAGGCCGCAAGCATCATCGAAGCTCCGGCACCGGTTTCCGTAGACCAGCCTGACAGCAGTCCTGAAAGAAATGAAAGGCTTTTCGGGAGCTTATCAAGCGATCCGTGATGCTTAAGGGAATAGGGAAGTACAAAGGCCGACTGAAGTATTCCCATCCAGAGGTAGTTCATGGAGCCTGTAAGCCAGAAACAGGTAGCGATGAGATGCGGTGCAGAAAGGAAAAATCCGGCTGTGAGGAGCAGAGCCTTTTCGGGCTTAATTGATTTTAAGTCCGCTATATTCCCTGAACCTATAGCTGCGCATAAAAGCAGCTGGGTTAATATGACAAGGGTATTTGCCCTGTCAAAGTGTTTTTTGTCGTCAAAGGCAAGAAAGATCTGCACAAGGGACTCCGCAAGAGTCCTTCCGTCCCAGGTTTTATAGTGGGATATCTGAGATTTTAATAGATCCTTAAAATTCCTCACCCTTCTGTATTTCTGGTTTCCGTATGCCAGATTCCCGTTATTTTCACCGTCCCAGATAAAGGAATAGGGGTAATCATCCGCATACAGAGGAGTGAGTCTGCTCTTGAAATACATGAGGGAAGCAAAGGAAATAAAGATGGCGGATGATTTGAGTAACTCCGGAGAAACCATTAATTTCCTGCTAATTTCCCGTATAATCTTTCTTTTGATCTTTCTGTTCATAAATGTCTTGGATTGGCCCTTTTAAGGAATGTAAATCTGGATATTTTCTTATCCCAGTATATTACTATGTAACCCATTTTATGCATCTCATCAACAACATGCTTGAATTTTTCCCTGTTTTTATAAAAAATTATTCCATGAATCTCAAGGCAGATCTGTCTAATAGGCACATTGCTTTCCTTAAGGGATCTTAATACATCGGATACCGAACCGCTGATGTGCAACTTCAGGAGGTCGATATGGTCGTGGCCGAGCTTCTCCGTGATCTTCTCCAGTCTTGAAAGCCCGGCTGCGGATCCGGACCTCGCTCCAAGGGAATAGACGATTGGCTTTTTATTTCCCTTCAGCGGTTTATCATATACATAGTATTCCGTTCCGGGATGCCCGCATTTTTTAAGCGGATAGAACACGGTATCTATTGGGTCATACTCTTTAGAACCTCTTATTATCTCCTTTGTTTTCATGACAAGGCTTTTAACCGGGTTTGTTATGGAAAAAAGAATTGAGGAAGGATCATTCTGCTCGTAAACATGTTCATCGTAAGGACCGCATTTTACCTTATGAGCCCCATAGTAGGCTGAAACAGCTTTGTTATAGTAATTCTCCTCATATTCATTACATATACCCATGCAGGCATCAGCCGTTATGGATCTGTCCCCGGCAAGAAAAACATAGGGGGAAGGGATATCCGTATCCTCCACGTAAACAAGGGGATCATGCCTGTTATTTTTGATGAATTTTATCTGCCTGTCAAACTGGACGGAGTTGTCCGCATCAACTATGAGGCCTGAGAGGGCTTTTACGGACAGATAAAATGCTGCGGCTAAAGCAATACTCTTTTGCAACGGATTTAAGGAATTGAAATCCGGTATGTCCAGGTGATCAAAGACACGGACAGCGGCGGAGAGCAGATATAAAACGGAAGAATACGTTGCGCGCTGCGGATACTCCGGTGAAAGCATCATAACAGACGGCACCGCAAGAACCGCCGACTCCAGAGCAAGGATAAAAAGATCTGTTTTCCTGTCCCTGCACTTCCCCTGCAGGAAGTACAGTATAACCGGTATCTGCAGCGGAAGTTCCTTATAAAGAGTATATAGGAATCCTTCCTTAAACCATTTCTTAAACATTGCGGGTGAATAGAGAAATTCTTTGGTGCTGACAGCATGATCCTCAGGAGAATCCGGTTCGCATTCTTCAAGCTCGGGTGTAAGAGCATATCTCGTCCTGTTTCCGGGAGAGAGAAGTAAAAGCAGCATCCCAATAAACCCTCCCAAGAGTCCGAAGCCCATCCAGGAGGAATACTCTTTATGAATAAGTGAAAATAGCGTTTCCATGCCGGCAAGCATCATTGCTGCCCCGGCACCGGCCTCCGAAGACCAGCCTGACAGAAGCCCTGAAAGGAAGGCAAGGCTTTCCGGGAATTTTTGAAGCGTTTCATGGTATTTAAGGGAATATGGAAGTACGAAGGCTGACTGAAGTATCCCCATCCAGAGATAATTCATAGCGCCCGTAAGCCAGAAACAGGATGCGAAAATATGGGGTGCCGAAAAGAAAAACCCGGCTGTGAGGAGCAGAGCTTTTTCGGGGGAAACGGATCTTAAATCCGCGATTTTCCCCGATCCAAGTGATGCGCATATGAATAACTGGGTTAAGATTGCGAGGGTATTCGCTCTGTCAAAGTGCTTCTTGTCATCAAAGGCAAGAAACGCCTGCGCAAGGGAGTGCGCAAGGGTCCTACCTCCCCAGGTTTTATAGTGGGAAATCTGCGACCTTAACAAATCCTTAAAACTTTTTACTCTCCTGTATTTCTGGTTTCCGTACAGGAGATTTCCGTTATTATCACCGTCCCATATAAAAGAATAAGGATAATCATCGGCATATCTGGGGGTCAGCCTGTTCTTAAAATAAACGAAAGCAGCAAATGACGCAAATACAGCGACTGTCCCGGCGTGTCCCGGATAGCCTTTAAGACTCCTTCTGATTTCTTGCAAAAGCATTCTTTTGGTAGTTCTGTTCATAAGCAGAATGATATCACACATAATCTGTCAATGGACAAAAAAAAAAAAATATTATAATATACTGAATATGTTTTACGATAAAAAATTGAACAAAATAAATAATACATCCGGATCCGTCGGATACCTTGCCAAAGCTAAGGTCAGGAGTCTCATGTTCGCCTCAATGATAGATGCTGTCGACAGCATCATAATGACGGCAACAGACAAGGTGATACTTGGAAATATGATAGGATCAGATGCAATATCCGCAACAATGCTGGTAGCACCCGTCATTATGTTTTCATTGATCTTTGGGACACTGATATCCACCGGGACCTCCGTACTCTATACCCGTGCGGTCGGGAATTATGATACCGAAAAAAGCCGCAGAATACTGGGAATGACCGGAATTTTATCCCTTGTCATCGGGATGCTTCTGTCAGCAGCCTCGTTTGCCTGGGGGAATAGTATCCTTATGATTATGGGTGCGGAGGGAAGAGTTCTGGAATATGGAATACAGTATCTTTATTTCTTACGTTTCACATTCATTATTTCCCCGCTGCATTCGGTTTTGAACGAGATACTGTATGTGGACGGGGATGAGATAAGGGTTATCATTTCAAGTATTTCCCTTGTTGTCTGTAATGCGCTTGTTTCAATCTTACTCATACCTCACCTTGGGATAATGGGAGCTTCCCTTGGAAGTGCCATAGGAATTCTGCTTGCATTCCTTATTTCTTTCTCCCACTTTTTCAGCGGGAAATACCGCATACGTCCGATCCTGTCATTTGATCCGGATGTCTTTAAAGAGATGTTTCTGATAGGTGGGGTAGATGCATTGGACGGTGCCGCCAGCTGCCTCTATGTTTTCATTATCGAAATCTTTGTAATAAAGATTCTGGGTAGTGAATATCTTGCTGTTATCGCAGTAACCGGACTGGTATATGATATGATGGCGATCGGCGGCGGTGTCAATGATTCCATGAAAACCATGCTCATTTCCTACTGGGGGGACCGGAATAAGGAAGCAATGAAAAGCCTCCTTCTTTTTGGTGTCAAGCTGACCTTAAATATCGGCATCTTATACATAGCGATCGTATGGATTTTGTCCCCGTTTCTTCCTCGTTTGTACGGCATTGATTCGGCAGCATTAAGCTCATTTACTATCACAGCCTGCAGGATCACTTCGTTTGCATCCGTAGCTTACATATTTTACGGACTTTTCCTGGATTATTATGGTAATATCGGAAAATATCGGCTACAGCTTGTGGGGAATCTTCTGGACACGATCATTGCCAGACTTCCCGTTGTGTTTATTCTCGGCTTTTCCATCGGTCCTGTAGGTTTATGGATCGGGGAAGCCCTCTGTCCGTACATCTGTCTTTTTGTATTATCATTTATTGCCATAAAGATGTATGGGATAGATATGTTTCCTTTCCTGATAGAGGAGGGTGCAGGATCCTCACTGAATTTCAGCTATCAAGCAAATGTTGATGAGATTATGAATATGCGTGACAGGGTGGAGAGCTTTTTAGTTGAAAAAAATGCCCCGAAGCGCGCCGTCAATTTCTGTATGCTGCTCATCGAGGATATGAGCTTGCTGATAAAGGAAGCTAATCCCGAAAAGGAATGTGTTCATATTGATGCCTTCGTGAGCTGTGACACGGAGAACGCCAGACTTGTTCTCTGGAATGACGGAAAGCCCATAGACATGTCGGATACCGATATGGTTCCTTCCAGTATCCGCTCATATTTAGTTTCCTCACTTCTTACGGATTTCGAGGAGAGGAAATACCAGAAAACCTCAGGATACAACAGGACAAGCTTTGTTATTCCCTATAAAAGACTTGTTAACGAGCAAATGAAGGCAAAGGGCTGAAGGTAGAATGATCTCATTTTTACATATCTTTCATGACATATCCCTTAAAAACGCGGCTGCGGCCGCAGTCATTGATATGGAAGGGAAACGTACCACATCCTATGGAGATCTGGACACCATATCTGGAAGGATTGCATCATACCTCCTGAAGCTTGGGATAGGGAGAGAAAGTGTGGTGGTGATAAACTGCGGCAGGGGAATGGAGCTTATTGCAGCCCGGCTCGGTATTATGAAGGTCGGTGCGGCTTTTGTAAGCGTTGAGGATATGCTGGGACAGGAAAGGATAGATTATATCTATAAGGACTGTAAAGCAGTCCTTATTTTTGATCGTTCACATTTTAACCGGGCAATGGAGATTCCTCCCTTAAGCTTTGAAAGATGGGTGGATGCGGCGGAACATGATCTTGCTTTTATCGTATATACTTCCGGAAGCACCGGACATCCGAAGGGGGCTTCTCAGGAATATGGGATATATGACAGCATCATGAAGGGAACCCGCCCTATGTGTGAGGATTATCTCCCTGTAGTTTTCGGGAATATCATCCCGGAGACCTTTGTGGGTGGGATTTATATTACTGTCGGAGCCCTCTCAGTAGGGGGCATCCTTCACGAACTGCCTCTTTCCCTTGTGAGGAACCATTCAGGACTGTTGTCTTACTTTGATAAACACGCAGTCAACATCACTTTCATGCCTCCGACTCTCGCTAAAGCACTCATTTCAACAGGGAAGCTTAGGCTTTCTGCCCTCCATGTGGGAGGAGAGATCGTATCGGGGGTTTTCTCGGATAACTTTGATATCAAGAATATATACGGTCCAACTGAATTTGGTTATCCCGCCTGTATATTCAAGCTGGACCGCCCTTATGACAATACTCCCATAGGAAAGCCTTTAGATACAACTGACTGGATACTTGTCGGGGATGACGGAAACATAAGCAAGAGAAAAGGGATCCTTTGCGTGAATCTCCCTTATTTCAGGGGGTATCATGGCAGCAATAAAGAGGACTGCTTTTTCATAAAAGGCGGAAAAAGATATTTTAAAACAAACGATGTCGCTTTATATGATGAAGGGGTGCTTACCATCCTCGGGCGTGACGATGAGATGATAAAGCTTAATGGAAACCGGATAGACCCTTCGGAAATAGAACAAGCGGTAAAAATAGTTACAGGAGCTGATTTTGCGGTCTGTAAAGCTTTAATCCGGGGCGGAGTAAAGTACCTATGCGTTTATGTTCCTGAGGACTCCGGCATTGACAGGGAAGGAGCGTTAAAGAAACTAAAACATATCCTGCCTGAATTCATGCTTCCGTCCTGCTTTGTGGGTATAAAGGACCTTCCGAAAAATGCAAACGGAAAAGTAGACAGAAACGCACTTCCTGACCCGGATATCAAAGATATTTTCGCAGTTTACGCAGAACCCGAAAATGATCTTCAGAGGAAGCTCTGCGCTTTATTTGAAGAGATACTAGAGATAAATGACCGTAAGATCGGAATAGATGACAGCTTTTTACTCCTCGGGGGAAGCTCTCTCCTTGCCATGAAGCTCCTTATGGAAGCAGCTATTCCGTCCCTTACCTTCAGGATGTTATATGAAAACCAGACTGTAAGAAACATCGATAATGCCCTGAAAAAACTGAAAGCTCCGGCATCAGGCCATTCCTTTCCGCCGGAAGGCCTTCCCTTAACAGATATGCAGAAGGATTATCTTGAGCTGCAGTTAAAATATCCCGATTCTTTTCTGTTTAATTTTGGATTTATACTGGATTTCAAGCCGGATACTGATGTAAAAAAGTTAAAGGATGCGGTAAACAAAGCTTTCAAGGCACATCCGGGTCTCGCAGTCACCATCAGAAAAAAAGGAAGCGAATGGCGTCAGTATATGTGTCCTGCAGATAAAGATGTATGTCCCGTCACAGAGCTTTCCGGGGAAGAGCTTAAAAAGGAGATCGCTTCCTTTCTGAAGCCGCCCCTTTTTGACGGAGCGCCGATGTGCAGGTTCAGTATAGTAAAATCCCCTGAGAGACTCACGCTTTTAACCGATATCAGCCACCTGATATGTGACGGGACGTCACTCAGAAATCTGACGGAGGATATAATCTCAATATATGACGGAGCAGATATCGAGCCTGACCATTATTATGAGATCATACAGGATATTCTGAAGCATGAGGAGGACCGTCACATATACCGGGAGAATAATATGTCTGAAATGAAGGCATGGGATTTGCTTATGCGCCTCCCCCGTCCTGATAAACCCGGAGATATAAGTATTCTTAAAAGTATTACAAGAGAGATTGGATTTGACAGAAAAAGCCTTATAAAGGCCGCAGTAAAATTCGGAACCTCAGTAAGCACAGTCTTTATGACGGCTGCTGCTCTGGCCCTTTCGAAAATAAACAGTACTGACACGGTTCTGATGTCCTTGATATGGAGTGGAAGGGACAGTGTAGCAGGGATCAGGTCAGCAGGCATGTTCCTTGAGACATGTCCTGTCCTTTTTTCCTTTTTTGGGAAAAAAACCTTAAGAAGCGTCATTTCTGATGTATCCATTCAGGTTCTGACAGCAATTAAAGGAGGAACCCCGGGTTCTTACTGCCATAACAGAGATGAAAAAATGATGGTTTTCAATTACCGCGGAACGCTTTACAGCGATTTGGACAGTGATCTTATCATAGATGCGGACGGCATAGATGTCGGCGGGATACCGGCTATCGATCCCTTTGGAGTGATCATCGATGATGATGAAAACGAAGGGATGCGCATAAGCATTGATTATGATGCTGGACTTTATCTGACGTCAACTGTGGAGAGTTTCATTGACACTTTCTTGGATGGGCTTAAGGGGATGATCACTCAACACCCTTAAGGGCTTCCACCATGTCGATGTCCTTGACCTTCGCTGAGATCAGGGTGTTTACTATAAGTGAAAGTACAAAGGAAAGTAAAAATGCAAGCAGATAGGACTGCGGTTTGATCATGTATATATGATCCTCGTCTATGGAGAGTGATGACATCATGGCGGTAAGCATCTTAAGTCCCAAGGAAAGCCCCAGGGCGGTGCCTGTACCGGTAATAAAAATATTCTGCTGCTGAAGTATCCATCTGATTTTTGCCGTTTCAAAGCCGAGAACTTTAAGTGTGGCTATTTCCCTTATCTTTTCGATAAATGAGAGAACCCCGAGGTTATACATGACAACGATACCTATTATTATTGCGATCGTCATGGTATAGAGGGTCTCGTCAGCGGTGCCCCGGTTTCTTCTGTGAAGAGAACGGATCAGGCTGTCTTTCGATATCACGGATGCAATCTCCTCCCTGTCAGCAGCATAGGAGAAAGGAACCGTCATACAGGTATATAGGGAATTCGGGGCAAAGCTTAAGCCCAGGCTTTCGTAAAAGGATCTTCTCATGGCTATACCCTGTGTTCCGGGAGATGTATATATAAGCTCTATCCTTCCGCTCCCGCTACCGCTTCCGTCAGATAAACGGAAGGAAACAAGATCTCCTATCTCTGCACCAAGCTGCTCGGCGGCTTTTCTGCTTATTGCGATACCCTTTTCCGGAAGTGTTACATATCTCCCGCTGCCGTCCTGAAAACGGAAGAGATTTCCCTGATCCATAATCGTCAGATTCCATACAATGGATTCATTCCCGCAAAAAAGCTCCGCCTCATTCTCCTCTATCATCTGTCCCTTAAATTCCCTTGAGTAGTCATACACGGTGCCATAATCTGCGTCAGCAGAAAAGGAGATTAAGTATGACGCAGCAATAAGTTCATGGAATTGCCAGGTTTCCCCCTTTTTTACGAGATCATTTGCACCGAAGGCAGTGAGCATAAGCCCGGATGTAAGCGTTATACCAAGTATTCCGGCAGCAGTCCTTATGCGGTTCCTGTATATTTCCCTTATATTCCATTTTGTCGCAAAGCTTAAGTGATTCCAGAACGGGCTTTTTTCAAGTGCTCCGGCTCCGCTTTCTTTTGGCGGTTCAGGGCGAAGAATCTCCGATGCTCTTTTCATAAGGAGCTTTCTGCAGGATAAGAAACAGGTAAGACCCGACAGGAGAACGAGAAGGATCATAACAAGGACTATGCGTGAAGAGATCATCATACCGGCTCCCGGGATAATGTAGTAATCCTTCATGTACCTGTCAAGTGTGACCCCAAGGATGTACCAGCCAGCTATTGCCCCGGTAATCCCTCCGAGAAGTGAAACAACAACAGAATAGGACATATAATGAAGAGTCACCGTAAGCCTCGAAAACCCAAAGGCCTTGAGAGCACCTATTATGGTTCTCTGCTTCATGACAAGCCTTGTCATGGTGGTAATGATACCGAGAATGGCGATCACTATGAATAACACCGGAAAGAACTTTTCCAGCGTCAAATTGGAATCCAGATCGCCGGAAACGGACTGATAACCTCCCTCCTTCATCTTCGTAGTGAAGGTTATCCTGTTCTTTGAAAAAAACGACGAAAGATCGGCTCCGACACTCTTTATCAGATCTTCATCGTTTTCAGTCATGTAAAACTGGTTTTTTATGTCCTTAAGCTTTACATATATATTGCTGTATGTGAGCTTTTTGCCGGGATATTCACCTGAATCCAGAAAGGCGTATCCGTAAGCTCCTCTGGATACATCAGAAAAGGTATCATCTACAATATAGTAAACATGATCCGGATTATCCATTATTCCCCTGACGGTTTCGGTAAATTCCACGCCGTCAACGGTGAGCGAAAGATTATCTCCCACGGAGATATTCTGCTTTGAAGAAAAGTCTCTGTCTATCCATATCCCGTTCATTCCTGTTTCATAAGGTACTCCTTCATAAAGGTACATACGGGATATATTATTCTCATTTATAAAATTAAATTCGATCTTTTTTTCTTCCGAAAGGCGTACCCTGCCAACGATTGATGCCCGGAGCTCAGCAGTTTTCACCCTCGGGTCAGATTTTACTCTTATGAGATCATCCTGGGTAAAGCCATCGGAGGTCAGCACGAGATCGGAAAAATCGGTTTCGAGGTAGTACTTATCAATGCTTCTGCCGTAACCCTCGGTACTGGCGTCAAAGCCCTGGAGAATGAACATGGCAAAAAAGCACATAATAAATATGGCGAGAAACTGGACAAAATTCGACCGTAAGTCCCTCAGCATTTTTTTTCTTAAGATCTTTGTCATCCGTTATCGTCGTCAGAAATGTTTATTATGCTTTCTTCGATCTCTTCTCCCAGATACATGGAAGCAGAAGGATCCATAATGATATGTGTATTCTCATCAATGCCCGATATTTCGGTATAGGCGTTATCCTTTACTCCGGAGGTTATATACTTCTTGTTTACCGTACCGCTCTCCGAAACGTAGATAAAGGAACCGTCATCATCGCTGTATATGGCCTCAGACGGAACCTTAAGCACATCCCTTGCTTCATCAAGCTTAAGCGTTACATCCGCTTCAAGTCCTACTATCAGATCATCCTCCGTGTCTACGGATATCTCCACGGCAGCCTTTGACTTACCTGCAGAATCATTTTCGGCGGCCTGGTCTATCTTTATCACGTTTCCGGTATATTTCAGATTTCCTATGCTTATGTCTGCGCTCTGACCCTCTTTGATGGCCGATATATCATACTTTGAGACCATCATTCTGATCTTGTAACCGTTATCGTTCTGCATCTCTATAACCGGCACACCTTTTTCCACGTAGGCACCCGCATCCGCAAGACATCCCGTAATAATACCGTCAACAGGAGATATACACCCGTTTTCCGCTGCATTTAACTCCTTTTCGGCTTTAATAAGATACAGCTTATTATGCTCTGCGGTTTCTTCATTCGCATACATTTCAGAAAGTGCTGTCAACATGGACTGGGCTGTATCCCTGTCGCTTCTGGCATCAGACCACATCCTTGTGACAGTCTCCAGATTATTCTGATAGGTTGCATACTGACGGTAGGTTTCAGGATCCATGGATTCTTCGGGAAGGCAGAGAGCAGCTCTCTGTGCATCAGCGATTTTCTTATTAAGCTCCCCTATTTCCCGTTGTAAATCTTCCGAATCATCTATGAGGTCATCAAGCTCATCTTCATCGGCTTCTTCCAAAAGCTCCATTTCCTTAATATCTATATCAATCTTTGCAAGCTCTGCCTGTTTCTCGGCAATCTCTCCCTCCATTTTATAAACGTCACTTTGGCAGGCTTTTTGCTGCTCACTTATGATATAGGCCTTCTCGTGTTCCTTTATATTGAGAGAAAGGATATTTGCCTCAAGGAGAGCGTAGACATTTTTGCAGTTTTCTATTTCCCCTAAAGCTTTATTATAGATTCCCAGATATTTAGCCCTGTTTTCAGACGCAGCTGTAAGGATCCTTTCGCTGTATTTAAGATCCGTTGCTGCGTGGTCAACGCCGTCACGCTGTTCTTCTCCCTCGTATGAGAGAAGCCTGTCGCCTTTTTTTACCCGGTCTCCCCGTTCTACATGTCTCTCTGCTATAAATCCGGCAACATCCGAATAAACGGTTACAGTACTTTCTCCCTCAACTATTCCGACTCCCCGTAGGAAAGGCGCAACATCACCCCTTTCCGGCAGTACCACATCCAGATTTTCCGGCGACATAAAATAGAATAATCCTGCCAGAGCAGCAGCTAGACATATTGCAATAATTACGGCTATTTTAACGGGTTTTTTCATTCCTGAACTCCTTTAACTTAAATCTCTCAATCTTCTGAATTATAACATAAAAAACGAAAAGCGGTACTTTGTCTTCATTATAAATAAATGTTGCTTTCAAGTGAACTGATCCTTAAAATGTTTCTAAAGCTTTTAACGGGAGTTTTGATATGAATGATAATGATAAAAGAGGCTGTCCGTGCCTGAATTCTATTCCGTCGCAGATAAGCTGGATAAAGTTATACTCTATCTTTTTTTCATCCCCTTTAAGGCCCATCCTGCCATTGATGGTGGACCTCAGCGCCGCTTTACTGACAGAGGGGATGGAATTTACCTCAATAAGATCCTCGGAAGTAAAACCCTCCGAGCTTACGATGAGATCCGCAAAATTCGTTTCCTTATAGTACTCATCAAGAGCGCCTTCCACTCCCATCAGATCCGCATCAAAGGACACATATATGAACAGGGCGATAAAGCACATGATATCTGCTATTTCAGCAAAAAGGCTGTTATGTGTTACCATTACCACCGTCTTTTTATGAACCCTGCTCTGATCCTGGAGGATCTCAAGCACCTCTCTTCCCGTATTGGTATCCAGCGCTCCCGTAGGTTCATCACAGAGAAGTAGCCTTGGCATCTTGGCTATTGCCCTTGCTATTGATACCCTCTGCTGCTGGCGCCGTCAAGACCCCCCAGAAGATTAAGGAGGGTGCTTTTTCCCGCGCCGCTGGGACCCAGTATCACCACAAGCTCCCCTTCTTCTATTTCCAGATTCACATCATGCAGCGCTTCATAGACGATCTGGCCTGTTTTATATATTTTTCCTACATTTTCAAATCTTATCAACGGCATATCATTGTCCTTATTTATCATGCAGGGG
>JAFSKT010000130.1 GCA_017448845.1 Lachnospiraceae bacterium | reverse complement strand
TTTAGTCAAAGGAGGAATTATTCAGCATGAAGAAGATCATTAACGAAACAAGCCAGGTTGAGGATCAGATGGTCGATGGTCTGGTGAAGGCTTATCCCGATTATGTTAGAAGGATAGACGGCACCACTGTTGTTGTTCGTTCCGACAAGAAGACCGGCAAAGTTGCTCTTATAAGCGGCGGCGGCAGCGGACATGAGCCCGCTCATGCAGGCTATGTAGGAAAGGGCATGCTGGATGCTGCAGTTGCAGGCGCAGTATTTACCTCACCTACTCCCGATCAGGTTTTTGCGGGAATTAAAGAGATCGCTACCGACCAGGGCGTTCTTATGGTAATAAAGAACTACACCGGTGATGTAATGAACTTTGAAATGGCTGCTGATATGGCCAGGGATGAGGGCATCAAGGTTGACCAGGTTGTTGTAAATGATGACGTTGCTGTTGACGGCTCTCTCTATACCGTAGGCCGCAGAGGTATCGCAGGTACCGTATTCGTACATAAGATCGCAGGCGCTAAGGCTGAGACCGGTGCAAGCCTTGAGGATGTAAAGGCTGTTGCTGAGAAGGTTATCGCCAATGTACGTTCCATGAGTATGGCTATCACCCCCTGCACGGTTCCCGCAGCAGGAAAGCCCGGCTTTGAGATCGGTGAGGACGAGATGGAGATCGGTATCGGTATCCACGGCGAGCCCGTAACACACAAGGAAAAGATGCAGAAGGCTGACCAGATAGTTGACCAGCTCTTAGATAAGATCCTTGCTGACATTGACTTTGCAGGAAGCGAAGTTGCTGTTATGATCAACGGCTGCGGCGCTACTCCTCTTATGGAGCTCTTCATCGTTAACAATCATGTAAGCGATGTGCTGAAGTCAAAGAACATCAAGGTTTATAAGACTCTGGTAGGTGAGTATATGACAAGTCTTGAAATGGAAGGCTTCTCCATCTCACTCCTGAAGCTTGATGACGAGCTTAAGGGACTTCTGGATGCAACCGCTGATACTCCTGCTTTTAAGGTGCTTTAAAGTTTTGCAAAAACTTTAAAGCACGTAGGCCACGCCTGCTGCGAAGCAGCATTTAAATGGCGTGGCTCTCCAAAAAATACACAGAGGTAAAAAGATGACTGATAACAAAAAGGTAGTTGAGATCATAAAGGTCATGGCTGAGATCATCCACGAGAACGCTCAGTTCCTGACAGATTTAGATGCACCCATCGGAGATAATGACCACGGTATCAATATGGACCGGGGTTTCCAGAAAGTACTGGAGGATCTTCCGGGCGTTGAGAACAGTGACATAGGAGCCATCCTTAAAAAGACGGGCATGGATCTTGTTTCCACAGTGGGCGGTTCTTCGGGACCTCTTTACGGCACGGCTTTCATGAAGGCCGGCGCTGCCGTGGCAGGAAAGAACGAGATAGATGCCGATGACTTCATTGACATCATGGACGCTGCGGTAGGCGGGGTGCAGCTCAGAGGCAAGGCCGAGAAGGGTGAGAAGACCATGCTGGACGCAATGATCCCGGCTGTTGAAGCTATCAAGAAGGGCGTGGATGCCGGAAAGACACCGGCTGAGTTCTTAGCTGACGGCGTGGAGGCTGCAAAGGAAGGCGTGGAATACACCAAGACCATCATTGCAACAAAGGGCCGCGCCAGCTACGTAGGCGAGCGTTCCATCGGACATCAGGATCCCGGGGCAACTTCATTTACGCTGCTCCTGGAATCCATCGCTGCTCTTTATAACTGACTGGCTCTCAATATGAAGAAGGAGGCATAAACATGGTCGGTATAGTTATCGTATCCCACAGTAAAAAGCTTGCCGAAGGCGTAGTGGAACTCTCAAGGCTGATATCCGGGGAATGCCCCATGGTGGCCGCCGGCGGTCTGGAGGACGGAGGCTTCGGTACCAGCTACGAGAGGATAGAGGCTGCGATCGAGTCCGTCTACAGTGATGACGGCGTGGTGGTGATCATGGATATGGGCTCTTCCTGCATGACCACTGAGATGGTCATTGAGAACATGGAGGGCAAAAAGGTCGAGATGATCGACTGCCCCATGGTTGAAGGCGCTGCTGCAGCTGCAGCTGAATCCGAAAGCGGTTCTACCCTGGAGGAAGTGAAGCAGGCTGCTATAGATGCCGCCGGAGAATCCAAGTTCTGAAAAGCGAGTCTTGATCTATTACGGGAGCCGCAGAGATGCGGCTCCTTTTACAGTTGACATAAATACAGATTTTTTGTAGGATTCATGTATGTCATTAATTGAAGAAATACTGGGGAATAAAATACTTATTACGGGAATCATCGGCTGGGCTGTGGCCCAGGGCTTAAAGACTCTGATCTATGCTCTTATTAACAGGAAGGTGGACTTAAAGCGCCTGACAGGAGACGGCGGTATGCCCAGTTCCCATTCCGCAACGGTTACCAGCGTCGCGGTTATGACGGGGCTGAAGTGCGGCTTTGGTTCTGCCTATTTTGCCATAGCGGCTATCCTTGCCATTGTAGTAATGCATGACGCCATGGGAGTCAGGCTGGAAACGGGAAAGCAGGCCCAGGTCATAAATGAGATGTTTGAATTCCTTGACCGCTTAAGCGAAGAGAGCATCAGCATGGATGTGAAGCTTAAGGAACTTGTAGGGCATACCCCCATGCAGGTGTTGGCAGGCTGCGTTCTTGGGATAGTGGTGGCTCTTTGCTATAATAATATGGCTTGACGGGGTCTTATGCTCCGGAACAGGCAGTCTCTGTAGGATATTTTTCTTTCATCAAATATGATATCTGACATTTTTAAGGATAAAAACACACGGGAGCTTATAGGCTGTCTTTTTGCAGCCACGCTTCTTGTGGTTCTTTTTTTTGCCGGGCTGGAATTACGGGGTGAAAAGGGAGATGTTATTGAGATGCCCTACGGCTGGGAGCTTCAAAGGGGCAGTAAGATCTACGAGAACATTTCCCTTGAAGAAATGACTGAAGCCTTCGACGATATAAAGACCAGAGAAGCTATTTTCCTGTCCCATCCTCTTGATGTGGAAACCCATGGTCCCCTTACACTCAGAATATATTCCAGACTTTCCGCGGTTAAGGTCATGGTGGATGACCATCAGATCTACAGCTACGGCTTTGTGGATGTGTCGAAGCGCAAAATGGTGGGAAGCGGATACCATTTTGTGCTCCTGCCCCCCAAGTATCACGGAAAGATGTTAAAGATAGAGCTCCTTACCTCCATGGACGACGCATTGAGAGCGGCTCCGGAGATCGTGCTGACTCCTTCGCCGGAGTCTATTTCCATGTTTGCAAGGGAGCGGATCTTCGGGATCTTTTCCGGTCTTTTCATGTTCATGGTGGGGCTCGCCATAATCATTATCTCTATACGTTCCATATACGTGGATAAGAGATTTTATCCCCTGGCTATAATCGGGCTCTTTTCCTGCGGCGCAGGGATCTGGAGCCTTTCAACCATTAAGGCTATGCAGCTTTTTTCCGGAGATGTGACCTTAAATACCATCTTAGAGTATATGTCCATGTACATGCTTCCCGTTCCAATGCTTTTCTTAAGCCTTCATTTCAGGCGTACCGCATCTCCGAAGGCCAGGAACGTGATAAAAACAGTAACGGTCATTGCGGCCCTTTATTTCTTCACAGCCATCTTCCTGCAGGTAAGCGGCATCATTGAAGTCACAAAGATCGTCCAGGTCTTTCATTTCCTGCTTATTCCCTATGCCATGTGCCTGATTTTTGTGGGCAGCTCCAAATGGAGAAGGATGAAGGGCGGAGAGCGGATGTTCCAGATCGGCCTCTACTTAGTGGCGGGGATCTGCGTTCTTGAGATATCCGTTTATTACGTGATAAACACAGTCTATAAGATCAGTTCCAGTATTAATAATGTGGTTTCTCCTTTTGCCATGCTGACACTTGACCTGGTTATGACCATAGGCTTCCTTATGGAGATCTACGATATGCGTCTCAGGGATAATGAAAGGGAGCGGCTGCAGAAGTTAGCGTGCAGGGATCAGATGACGGGCCTTATGAACCGGGGTATGTGCACCAGACGTTTCCAGGAACTCAGGGCTTCCGGCGAGGATTTTGTTATCCTCAACATGGACCTTAACGGCTTAAAGGCTGTAAACGATAACTACGGCCATCTTACCGGAGATGAGTATATCCGCATATTTGCCGAGACCGCCACAAAGGCTTTGGGCGGCAATAACGATCTTTACAGGGTTGGAGGCGATGAATTCCTCTACATCTCCACCGAGATGACTGAGGATGATCTCTACCGGAAGGCCGGACTTATAAAGAAACTTGAGAAGATCATCCAGAGAGAAAACGGTATAGATTTCTCCATTGACGCTTCTTACGGCATTGCAGGCAGCAGGGAATCGGGATTTAAGGATCCGGAGGATGTCTATAAGATTGCCGACAAGAGGATGTACGAGATGAAGAAGAGCCAGAAGAAGGAAAGAAACTGATATGTCAAAAGGGCTCCGTAAAACTTTATATGTGATCGTACTGCTTGTGGTCATTACCCTGATCATAGGTTTCTTTGCGTTGATAAAAAGCACCAGTCAGTACAGAGTGACGGATTTTCACAAGGGCTGGACAGTGGCCTTCCGGGGACAGGAATATGAAGACGTGGATCTGGAGAAGTTCCGCTTTCCCGGGGGCTGTAAAAAGGGTGAATACATTGTCTTGAAGAACCACCTTCCCTTCAGCATGAAGGAAGGCTCCGCAATAATCTTCCCCCTGGAACTATCCGCCATTTCAGTGGATGTGGGGGATACGACGGTTTATGAATACGGTTCTGACCGTTTTGCTAAAGGATATATGGTGGGAAGCGGGGTCCATATCATCCGCATTCCGGACTTAAGTCAGGGACGGCTGGTCACTGTGACCATAACTGCCGGAGAAAACAAAGCCTTCACCTATCTTTCCGGCATCTTCCTTGACGAGACCAACTGGGGCCTTATCGACTATCTGAATGACAACATCTATCCGGTGGCACTGTCCCTTTCACTTGTGATGGCGGGGATCATCATTCTTGTCATTTCATTTATCATCGCTTTCAAGAAGTACGAATGGGTAAGGATAAACCAGATGGGTGTGCTGTTTTTCACCATGGGCTGCTGGACCCTCTGTGAGACCAACACCATTCAGCTCTTCTCGGCGGATTATGTCTGGAATACCTTTGTCAGATATTTCTTCGGCATCTTCAGTATCCTTCCGGTACTGAGGATGATCACCGGTGCCCATAAGGACAAGCCTGAAGCTGACAGATATGTGCAGAAGGTGGTCTTCAGCATAACCCACCTGCTAATAGTTGCAACGGCCTTTCTGTCACTTTTAAGGGAGATCCATATCTGCAATGTATCCCTTTTCTTCCAGATTTTTGCCTTTTTAAGCATGGCAGTGGCCTGCCTTATGGAATGGAAGGATTATCCGATGGAAGATATTGCCATAAACCCCAGATTCGTGGAGCACCTGATGTGCTTTATCTTCATTGCCGTTGAGACCGTAAGAAACGGCCTTCACCGCTTCTTTAATTTCCAGATAACGTTCTTAAGGCATTCTTTCCTTCTTTACGGTACGGTGGTCCTTGTCATGATGATGATGAGTTCCTATATTTACGATCTCTACGAGTCCTATCTCAGAAGGGCGGAGGAAAACACTCTTAAGCGCCTCGCTTTTACCGACGGTCTCACCGGCCTCTTAAACAGGGCCTTCTGTAAGGACAAGATGGAGGAACTGGACAGGTCCGGCAAGGAATTCCACATGATAAGCTTTGATGTTAACGGATTAAAGGAGATCAACGACAACAGGGGCCATCCCGAGGGCGACAGACTTCTCACCACCTTTGCGGATATCCTGACCCGCTGTTTCTCTGACATCGCTTATGTCATAAGGCCCGGCGGCGATGAATTTCTGGTGATCTCCGATGACGCCGGCAAGCAGGAGCTCCTTGGCAGGCTTGACTGGCTTGATTCCATGGAAAAGAACGCCGAGAAGAGCCTCGGCTTCCCCGTCAAAGCAGCCTACGGCCTCGCCGGCAGCGACGAAGTCGACGGCCACAGCACCGAAGAAGTCTACTATCTCGCCGACCAGCGCATGTACGACATGAAAGTCCACCAGATGCGCAACCCTTAAAGGAACCCCGGCGCTGTCTGCACGGAAACTATGCCTAAGGACGAAGAAAGTGCTTAAAAAGGGCATAGAAATCCAGCAAGCCCAGCCCGGTCTGCGCAGAATCTATGCCTAAGGCGAGGAAAAAAGCCTAAAAAGGGCATAGAAATCCTGCAGACTCAGCCACCCTGGGCGAAGATCTATGCCTAAGGCGAGGAAAAAAGTCTAAAAAGGGTATAGAAATCCAGCAGACCCAGCCACGCCGGGCGAAGATCTATGCCTAAGGCGAGGAAAAAAGTCTAAAAAGGGCATAAAAATCCTGCAGACCCAGCCACGCCGGGCGAAGATCTATGCCTAAGGCGAGGAAAAAAGTCTAAAAAGGGTATAGAAATCCTGCAGAGGCATTCGGCTCGAGCGAGGAACTATGCCTAAGGAGAGAATAATAGCCTAAAAAGGGCATAGAAATCCAGCAGACCCAGCCACGCGCAAGCAAGGCCAGACAGATTAAAACAGCCACGCGCAAGCAAGGCCAGGCATACTACCCTTGACTTTTTTTATATATTGTACCAAAATGTATACAATGAACACGACGTATGCAGAGACCACCGAAAATGCCTATGCGAAGATAAATCTTGGGCTGGATATTGTGGGGAAGAGGAGCGATGGTTATCACCTTTTAAGGATGGTGATGCAGACTCTTGAACTCCACGATACCGTGACGATAAGGAAGATGGAGCCGGAGCACGGGATAAAGACCGTGACGGATGTAAGCTGGGTTAAGGATGACAAGGATAATCTGGCTTATCGCGCTGCCCTGCTCCTTAAGGAGAAATATGGCCTTGAGGAGGGGATGGAGATCAGGATCGAGAAGAAGATCCCGGCGGCAGCAGGCCTTGCCGGCGGCAGCAGCGATGCGGCGGCTGTGCTCAGAGGCGTGAACAGGCTCTTTTCCCTAGGCCTGGATAAGGATGAGCTGAAAAAGCTGGGCGTTTCCCTGGGGGCGGACGTGCCCTACTGCATCGAGGGCGGAACCAAGCTCTCGGAGGGGATAGGAGAGCTGCTGACGCCTGTGAAGTCGAAGATAAAGGGCTGTCCGGTGCTTCTTATCAAGCCGGAAAGGGGCATCTCCACTAAGGAGGCTTACGGCGAGTACGACAGGAATCAGTCGGAGATCCATCCTGATACGGAAGCCATAGTATCTGCAATTGAAGAGGGAAATCTGCCCCGGCTGGGAAGGCTTCTCGGCAATGTGCTGGAGAAGACTGCGTTAAAGAAACTGCCGGAGATCGGGGAGATAAAGGACTTTCTGCTTTATAAGAGGTTAAGAGGAGTGTTGATGAGCGGAAGCGGACCCACCGTTTTTGCTTTTGATGAGGACAGGGAGCTTATTACAGCGGTGTATGAGGAAGGTAAGAAGAAGTTCCGCGGATCCGATGTGATCCTTACGGAATTCTTTGAGCCTTTAAATTA
>JAFSKT010000129.1 GCA_017448845.1 Lachnospiraceae bacterium | reverse complement strand
GCAACGGTATCCACAACCGGCCCCCGGGCCACATTTATAAGATATGCTTTGGGCTTCATCATGGAAAATGCTTCTTTATCAATGAAATGCCTGCTTAAGTCACTTAAGGGACAGTGGAGTGAAAGAAAATCGCTTTCCCTTAAAAGGGTTTCCTTATCCACCTGCTCATACTGCGATTCATGCTTCTTTCCGGTAATTGAATGGATGATCACCCTGCAGCCGAAGGCTTCTGCGATCCCTGCTACCCTCTTTCCGATATTTCCGTATCCTGCGATCCCCCAGGTCTTCTTATCCAGCTCATTAAAAGATATGTCAAAATTGGAGAAGCGCTTCTGGGAAGCATATTGGCCGGATTTTACATAGTCATCATAATGAACTATCTTCTGGGACAGGGAAAGAGCAAGGGCAAAGGTATGCTGGGCCACCATGGCGGTGGAATAATTCCTGACATTCGCAACCCGTATGCCCCGCTTCCTGCAATACTCTATATCCACGTTATCGTATCCGGTGGCCAGTTCCCCGATGAATCCCACCTTCGGCGCATCCTTTAATGAAAGCTCATTCATGGGGGCTTTATTTGCTATCACGGCGTCCGCATCTTTAACCCGCTCCGCCACTTCCTCTATGCTTACAGTATTATCGTAGGACACGAATTCCCCCAGCTCCCCAAAACAGGAGACATCCATATCCGCACCTGCGCTAAGTCTTTCCAGTAAAACGATCTTCATGTCATTCCTCCCAAGACGGTGTTTCCCTTAATATACCACTCTTACAGCGGTTTTCAAACTGCTTTCCGGGAAAAAGCGGGAAACCCAGTCTTCAGCCCCTGAAACAGAGGACTCTCTCCTTCTTCATATCATTGCAGAGCCTGAAATCCATTTCCGACACATCATAGACTCTTACAATGTCCTTTAATTCCTCAAATTTCGGATCATAATCACATAAAAGATTATCGCAGTCCTTTAAGAGCTCTGGGTTAAATACGATGGTCTTCTCGTTTTCAAATATGGCGTTATAGAGAATTCCGGCCTCAACTAAATCCTGGAAGAAATGACTTCCGTAGGAAAGCTCCGGATTATAACCTGCCCTGGAATCTGAGACCTCACAGATCGAGGCATATTCACTGATATCCGAAAATACTGCGGGAACCCCCAGCTCCGGCGAAGAAGTACCAAGCCTTCCGGGAGTCATAAGGAGCATCTTTTTATTCTTGCCCCGCATTTTCCAGTTTACGCTTCCCACAGCCTTCGCCGCCTTATATTTATCCCTGTAAGGCATGTTGTAGTAATTAACGGGATCCACCGTAACGATGATATCAAGCTTCTCATAACGGGACAGTCCCATGGAAGAACCCCTGCACTCAAACAGGATCTTTTCCCTGTCCACGTCCTCGGGAAGCTCCATTTCCTCCGAATCCTGATATACCTGCAATGGCCTGCACTGCAGCAGGTTTATCACATGATCCCCGTCTTCCGAAAGATTTACGGTAAATTCCGTATCCACGGGATAGTCGTATTCCTTCTGTATCGTGCTTAAGATAGAATGCATCTCTGACATCAGGTCTTCCTTCTCAACTATCCCCTGGCAGGAAACAAATTCGATATCCCGGGAATGTCCCTGTTCCCTGTACATTCTTTCCGTATCAAAGTCATGCTCGAATAGCAGTTTTTTCATAAAACTCGGAAGAAAGGGCTCCACCACATCCGGTTCCACCTGCTCCAGTTTCCTTGAAGCCCGATTCATAAGTTCCAGCCTTCTCTGGGAATACTGATGCTTCTCCACGGAATCCCTGGCGGTGGTGGCTTTCGGCCTGTCTAAGTTCACAAGCCTCGGATATGAACCCTCCGTCCTGTCAACCGCAGAAGTTCCAAGTCCCATGACAAGCCTCAGCATTCCCGCTGTGGGATCCAGATCATCCATAAACCGGTAGGGACTGTACGAATAGCCGACTCCCGCAACACAGGGCATATAGTACTCCCCGTAATAGGAACCGGACACCCTCTGGACGAGAAGCGCCATCTGCTCGTCCCTCTCTCCAAGTCCTCTCCTGCTCCTGTAATCCAGGGCCGATCTGCTCATGGTGCTGGCATATACTGTACGCACCGCATTCTCCAGTTCCTCAAGCCGCTGGTCCATGTCCCCGGAATTAGAGCAGAATACGGATTCATATTTGCCCGCAAAAGCATTGCCGAAGCCGTCTTCCAATATGGAACTGGATCTTACTATAATGGGATCCTGGCCGTAGTATTCAAGGAGCTTTACAAACTGCTCTTCCATTTCCCTGGAGAACTTTCCGGACATCAGCTTATCCGCGAATTCCTCCGCAACGGAGAAATACTCTTCTTTTGTCCGCTGCCGGATCTTTAAGTCCCAGAACCTGTTTTCAACTATGTAGGTGTAAAAAACATCGGAGCCGATATAAAAAGAATCATGGGGCTCCAGTTTTTTGAATATATCAGGGCACCTGTTCTCTATGATCTTCCTTGCAAGAAGCATGCCGCAGGCCTTTCCTCCGATCATTCCGGTACCTATCATCCGCTTACGGATAATAAAGTAATCCTTCGGCTTAAAGTTGGCCTTTATCATCTCCCTCATCCTCAGATCCCGGGACATCATGATATTACATATCCTGGAACACTGTTCAGTAATGTCCATTCCGTTCTCAAGCATGGCTTCGGACATATTGAAAAACCTGTCCCAGCTGTCCATGTTTCCCCGGTCCGGTGAAGAGGCGTTATCCCCCAGCACCTGATAAAAGTGGCTGGCCAGCACCCCGTCCAGAATGGGATTAAATTCCCCTGTCTTCGGAACATAGAGATGGGGCAGGAACATGGTCTCGGAATAGCGGTTCCAGACCTTATCCGGCCGCACATATACATTTTCCGTATCGGCGTACACGTCCAGGAAGAGCTGTGTGGTATCCCTTATTTTTGCGATAGCCTGGAAGGAGTGTTTTCCCCTTATCAGCGGAAAGAACGCCACCGTATCAAGGATAAAGAGATAGGGACAGGTCACCTGGAAGAAATTCCCCATCATAAGGTCCGTGGCCCAGGCAGTCTGCAGCTCCGACAGGCAGTCAAAGACGTAGAAGGCGTCCCTTCCTTCCCGTCTTATGTGCTCATGTATCTCAACGGTGAAATTCTCGAATCTGTGGTTAAGTTCCACCTCTATGATCTTTAAGCCTTCCTGCTCTTCTAATAACGGCTCATGGGTGGCAAAGCGGAAATATATGAGGTTCCTGCCGTCCTGTATCGCCTGCTTAACATAGGGCTCCATAAAAAGCCTAAACTGATCCAGGTCATCAACCCGCCATACAACATTGTCTCCCAGCCGGATATTGTCAAAATTCTTATCCATCTCAGGAATGCCTGATAACACTCTGTCAAAAGCTGCCATGATCTCTCCTTTCTGTTTTGCCAAAAAGAAAAAGGCAAAAGCACCTGTCCGGCGCCTTTGCCTTTAATCCATAATACAACAGTTCTCTTATCAAGTCAAAGCAGTATTGTCATCTTACCTTTACTAAAAGCAGTCTCCCATCTTTGACCGAGACCTTTGCGGTCCTTCCGGGGAGCACCTCGTTACTGATGCCATACTGGTAATCGCAGGTGATCTCCCCATTTTCCAGGGGGTATTTCGCATCCTCTATATTAATGCCCCGGGCTTTCCCGGAAATATTCAACAGTGAAAAGAACCCGTATTCATCGCTGATATAAGCCGGAGACCCTGAAACTATCTCCATTTCCGAATAATCATCGATGATACAGCCCTTTTTTCCAAGGGAATCAAGACACAGTAAAACCGACACATTCCCAAGGGAATGATCAAATCTGCCCCCTATGACTCCCACCAGCAGGAAATCCTCATAGCCTCTTCTGATGGCTTCCTTCACGGCAAAAACCGTATCAGTGTCGTCCTTTTCCCGGGGAAGAACTATGGTCTCCGTATCAAGCCCGGGATTTTCATGGGAATCAAAGTCTCCCACTATCAGGCCGGGCTTAACACCCAGCCCCTCCATATGCCTTAAGCCGCTGTCGCAGAAAACGCAGAAATCATTGTCTTTCAGTCTGTCCTTAATGAGATCGTAATTTCCTATATCTGCGCCCCCTATGATGACGCATCTCCTGTTGCTCACGGCAGGATCACCCATTGCTCGCTACCGCTCCTCTTTCAGTCTCTTTCCTTATGACTATGGGCCAGACAATAAGCCCAAACATTGAAAGTATCGCCCTGGCAATAAAATTCCCCCAGTGTCCGCCAAAAAGCAGGACTATGGTTGCGGGAGCAAAGAGATCCTTCCATGCCATCAGAATGGCTGCTCCGACACAGGTAAGCATCGGAAGATTTGCCGCTGCTTCTCCTGTAGGGATCTCGTAATGGATGTAATGCCGTTCCACATAGCTTCCCACCATTAATCCGAAAAAGCCGCCACAGGCTTTGAAGGTATCGTTCATCATTTTCTGCGGATCCACAAGCAGAACCCCGTCCACATAATCCATGGGGTAGGGTTTCACCTGGATATATATGAGCGTAACTATAACTAAAAGAACTCCGAGGAAGGTCAGTTTATCAATAAGCGCTTCGTTATCCCCTATCTTATCCTGTACCTTTCCCACAACGATAACTATGATCACGGATACGGTGAATCCAACCACCACGTCCTGGGGCGTATGCACCCCAAGGAAATTCCGGGAAAAACAGGTAAGTAGAATAAGGATCCCCGACAGTACCGCAAGCCATGGGCGTTTATCTTTCTGCCATGGTATGATCGGGCCGTACAGTGTAGTTGCCGAGGTGGAATGCCCGCTGGGGAAGGAATATCCGGTGGCCGCCACCTTTGAGTCTCCCGCCGGTTCTATCAGATCGGACCGGATCCAGGGACGGTATGCGCAGACTGTAAGCTTTATGATCCCGTTTATTATCTGCCCGCACCAGTAAATATTCAGGAAACGGTAGCCCCATTTTCTGTTTACTCCCCAGAAGATAATGAAGGGAAGGAAGGGCAGGATATCAACGGCAAACTTGGACATTGCGTTGAAAAACTCATCAAACACGCCGCCGGTTGCATTTCTTAATTCCTGCAGCCATAAAAGATACTGGATATCAAAACTCATGAAACTCTCCTTTCAGGTATAACCTTTGGGCTTACAACCCCTTTATTTACTTCCGGAATACTTACTTCTCAGCCGGGGCTGAGTCAAGTATTCCGGCCGCTTCCTTCATAAGCTCGATGATGGGCAGATGCTGGGGACAAACGCTTTCGCACTGTCCGCATCCTATGCAGTCCGAAGCACTTCCGCTCCTCTCCTTTAAGCCGGAATAGAAGTTCTTTGACCTCCAGTCATCGGGATAACGGCGAAGGGTATTTATAGTTCTGAATATATCGGGAATACTGATCTTCTGGGGACAGCCGTCGCAGCAGTACCTGCAGGATGTGCATCCTATCTGGGGCATGGAGAGCACTTCCTCCGTAACTTCATTGATCAGTTTAAGCTCGTCGTCAGAAAGAGGCTCAAAATCAGTGAAAGTACCTATGTTATCCTCCATCTGCTCTTCATTTGACATACCGGACAGTATGGTCATGACTCCGGGAAGGGAGCCCACAAAACGAAGCGCCCAGGAAGCCACTGACTTCTCAGGCTGTCTCGCCTTGAACTTCGCCTCCACCTCGGGCCCAAGATCCGCAAGCATACCGCCTCTTACAGGTTCCATTACGATTATGGGGATATTCCTGTCCCTTAAGATCTCATAAAGCTGTTGGGACCTCACCACCGGATTTGTCCTGTCTAAATAGTTTAACTGTATCTGAACGAACTCCACTTCCGGATGCTTATCTAATACCTCAACCAAAAGCTCCGGGCTTCCGTGATAGGAAAAACCGAAATGCCTGATCTTCCCCTCTTCTTTTTTCTTTAAGCCCCATTCAAAGCAGTCATATTTCTCATAGGTATCGTAATTACTTCCGTCCTCGATGGAATGAAGGAGATAGAGATCAAAGTAATCGACCCCTGCCCTTTCAAGCTGCTCATTAAAGAGCCTTTCCACATCCTCTGCCTTCTTTATCTCCCAGGCGGGAAGCTTCGTTGCTATCATAAAGCTGTCTCTCGGATAGCGCTTTACCAGGGCCTCCCTGGCAGCCACCTCGGATTTTCCCCCGTGGTATACATAGGCCGTATCGAAATAATTCATCCCGGCTTTCATGTATCTGTCCACCATACGGCACACATGCTCGTGGTCTATGACGCCATCCTTTTCGGGAAGCCGCATAAGACCGAATCCCAGCTTGGGCATAACGCTTAAATCAATACTCATAACGATCCTTTCCGCCATCCGGCTTAGCCTTATAAGCTCCCCTCCTGTACTGCTTAAAATTATACCCCGTAAGGAGGGATTTGACTACCTGTCTTTTCCGTTAAATGACAGGAAGATATGACATGATGGGGTTCAATGAGTTATAATGTTATGGCAGGGATCATCCTGCAGAAAAGCTCAGAACAAAGAAATGGTGAATTCCCTTCTCGACTATACCAACCAGATCCGGGACACCTACCAGTCCCGTCTTGATGTGAAACAGAACCGCATAATGACCGTGCTAACGGTTGTCACAACCATATTTATGCCCCTTACTCTGATTGTCGGCTGGTACGGCATGAATTTCAAATACATGCCGGAGCTGGATTCCGTCTGGGGTTATCCCGTTGTGATCGTGGTGTCCCTGCTGATCGTAGTATCCAGCCTGCTCTTCTTCAAGCGTAAGAAGTGGTTATAAAGAACCGGATCATTCGTATTCGCAGATATAGGCGATCTTTCCGCTGTAGAAGGGACTTATGTCCTCGGGAACATCATTCCATTCCCAATATCCCTTAACCTGGAACATGCACATGTAGTTTTCATCCGTCATGTTTCCGTCTGCGTTCACGCCTGTAAAACTGGGCTCTCCTGTCAGCCAGCAGAATTTATAATACTCATCCTTATCAAGGGCAGCCTGACCGTATTTTTCACCGTCATACCAGTGATAGTGGCCGTCCTTCGGGTTTAAGCAGCCCCCAAGCCAGATCACAAGCTTTTCCTGCTTATTGTTTTTGAGCATATCTTCAAGATAGTATCTTTCTTCCGAAGTATTTACCCTTACTAAATAGCCGCCTCTCGATCTGCAGTCATCCAGGGCTTCCTTCCAGGTTACGTCTTTTACTATCACCTCATATTTATGGATATCCTTGGAATCCTCCAGGAAGACATCCTCTATACCCTGAGCACTGTTTTTCAGCTTATCAAGAATCTCCTCATACCCAAGGACCCCCGAACCGGGCACAGCCTTTTTCTCGTCATATATATCCTTAAGTGCCTTTTCATATTCGGAACGGCTCACCTTTTTCCCGTTCCATTCGTATATAAGGTCATCATCATCCCACATGACGGAATTGTCTTCCACGTAGTATTCCCCGCAGTTCTCCATCTTCCATTTTCCGTCTATGATGGAATAGATATAATCATAATATCCTCCCATATGGCCGTCGGAATTCCTTAAGAGATTGCCCTTTTCAATATAGTCAAAATAGAGCCTGCTGGTCTGGAGTTCGTCTATCTTCCCGTTGTTATATGTGAGTACGATATTTCCGGTGGCCTCATCCTGGCCCTGCATAACAAGCTCCGGAATATCGTCATCATTCACATAGATATAGTCATAGCTCCTGTACTCCGGGCCGCTGTATTCATAACCGTCAAATGTCCTGCCGAAATCCACCAGATACTTATGATAGGCTTCAGCCCAGGCGGCATTGCTGTTTTCTCCGGCTCCTGAACTTTTGTCGGATCCTTCCGAACCCGGGAGCTTAAAGGAGGCTGTTTTTGAAGGAATTTCTTCTGCCGCGGAACTGTCTGCAGTTTCCGCGACTTCTGCAGGTTCCGTAGTCTCCGAAGCTTCCGCGATTTCTGCAGCTTCCATAGTTTCCGCTGTGTCCGCAGTCTGCTCTTCTGCAGAATCGGATGCCGGTGCTTTTCCGGTCTTCTCTTTTCCGCAGGAAACAAAAAACAGCATGGATGCTGTAATAGTAAGGATCATCAGAGAAACAGTGATGATCCCGGTTTTCTTATGTATGTTGTTTTTTCCTGACATTCCGTAACTCCTGTTTTAATGTGTCCTTCTGTCTTTACCGGGATTCAGCTGGTAATACTCCGCTTTATTCTCGTACATATTTGAATCGGCTATGCGCATGGTCTTTTTGATATTCATTTCAGTGCCATCATAATGCGCTCCCAGAGCAAAGGAAGGTTCACCTTCTACTCTGGACAGGGATTTCAGTTTTTCAAAAGATGCATAGAAAGTATATCTTTCCATGTCGGTTATTATAAGGAATTCGTCTCCGCCGGCCCTGTATATGTCCGTTGGATCAAAAACGGATTTAAGCTTGTCCGAGACATTTACAAGTATCTTATCCCCTTCATTATGTCCCTGGGTATCGTTGACGGTCTTTAAGCCGTTCACATCCACAAATACCACGCCTAAACCGTTCCGGAACTCGATCTCACAGGAATCCAGATCGCTTATCATTTTGTTCATGGCATTACGGTTGAGGACACCTGTAAGCATGTCGGTCCTGCTGAGTTTCTCAAGCCTTTCACGCATACGGTAGTTCTCAACCTCAGCTGACAGCACGAAGGAGTTTATCTCCATCACTTCCCTGATAAAGTGGGTCCTGTCGGGATTGAAATTAGTGGCGAAAATATAACCGTACAGATTGTCATTAACCCTTAATGGGTATAAGACAAGGTTTTTAACGCCTGAAAGAACAAGGGATGCGTACCAGTGAACATCCTTCTTTTCAACTTCCTTTAACTTATCTTCGCTGGGGATGATGAAACAGTTTGATCCGCCCATGATATCGCGCCATCTTTCCACGATATCATAAAACTCGGGCTTAAAAAATACGTCCTTGTCTGCAGGAGCAAAGGATCCCGCGCTGTCAAAACTCATGATATCGATCTTTCTTTCTGCTGTATCCATAAGGATGATGGCACAGCCGAAAGAATCACACTGGTGTCTCAAATCCTTTACTATGGAATCAAGAGTCTCCTTAAAACCATTGTTTTCACGGAATCTGATACAGGTCTTCAATACAGAATACGCCGTCTGTACGGATACCTTGACCATCTTTTCGGCGTCAGACCTCTGGGTCATCTCATAGGAAAACAGACAGTACCCATTGCCCTCCTCATCTTTTTCCAAAGGGATCATATAGATGTCAAGCCAGGCTTCGTAGAGTCCTGCGTTGACATATTGATGCGATATCTTTCCCGCAGTGATGCAATTGACTGCCAGAGCCTCAAAATTCGTATCCCTGACAATGTAATATGTATATGGTCTGTTAGGAACAAACTCCTCATCGAGCTTATTGACCGATGCAAGATAGTCCTTATTGGCAGCGGTTATAGTGATCTCTTCAGAACCGTTATCCGCCGACTTCCTTAATGACAGTATGCAGGATACGCCCCTTACAGAATTTACAAGATCAGAATAATTCATTTTCCCCTCTTTTCATACCGGCTTAAAACAATTTCCGAGTATAAACATACTTAATTATAAATCTGTTGATTGGGTATTTCAATGCCCGGAAGCCCATATATAGCGGTCGTGAACAGTCAACCCATATCCTCGTATATCAATATGTTCTTACCGTGCTGTTTGCCGTAGTACATCCGTTCGTCCGCTACCTTTATAATGTCTTCGGGCTCGCGGTGATCATCGTTGTATTCCTCAAGTCCTATTGTGATAGTGGTAGAGATCCGCTTATTATAGAAGACCGTAGGAGTGGTCTCCACACATTTTCTAAGATATTCCATCTTCTGTCTGGCTACGGTAAGATCGTAATCCCTCATAAGGATTATTATCTCTTCCCCGCCCCATCTGCAGATCTCGCAGCCGTGCATCTCTCTTTTGATCATGCGGGAAATATGCCTTAATACCTCGTCCCCGCAGTCATGACCATAGGAATCATTTATACGCTTAAAATTATCTATATCGCAGAATGCAATACAAAAATGACAGGACCGGCCGCTCTTCGTAAGGTTTTCGACTATAGGCAGGAAGCCCCTCCTGTTCAAGAGACTGGTAAGCACATCTTCCTTGGCGTCGGCGGAAAGCTTTTCATTCTTCTTTTCCAGGCTTGTCATCTCAGACTCACTGGAATTGATGTAGATCATATTGTAGAAGACTATATCGAACATCATCAAAAAGGCCGAAAAGATCATGAGAAAGGCCCTTAAAGCATATCCCACTTCAAATACCGGTTTTGCATCCGCAAAGCGGAAGTATATGAAAAGATATTCCGCAAAATAAAGCGCCAGTACAAATACTACTATCCATCTCCTAAAACCCTTGAAAAGAAAACATCCCAGATAGATGATTATGGGTATCATAGAAAATAAAAAGCAGTATGAACCGCAGTTCCACCCGAGATAATATACGGATACCACAGTATAGATGGCAACCTCCAGGATAATGCTCACATATACCGGAAGGATGACGCCGATCTTACAGAACAGCACACAAAACAGATAGATCGTCACGCTCAGTATATTGAAATATGCTAAAGGCATAACATGGGCATACAGTGAAACGATCAGAAATGTTACATGTATAAAACCCACGGCCCCGACTGTATAAAGAATACTGTTATGCACCAGATGGTGCATTATATCTTCTATGATGCCCGGATTCTTCAATCCCTCTATCCTCCTTAATGTACCGGTTACCGTTTAATGCGGATATTTGTTATCACGCACTGGTCTCCTGTGATCGTGAGGTATACCTCATCCTTTTCCTCCAGGATAGTGGTGACATTCTTTATGCTGATTCCTAAATTCTCGGTAGTGGCCGTTATCTTATTGCCATCCCTCTTAAACGAAACGGTACAGTCAAAGCCTTCCATATTGGCTTTTTTCCAGGATTCCCATCCTTCAAAATTATACAGCTTATGGGCTGACATCTTATTACTTGCCACATTTTCCGCATCCCAGAATTCTCCGTCCAGCCTTATAAGAGCATATTCCATATAGGGTTTTCCCGTCGGTTTCTTATCGGCAGACCAGTAGAGCACCAGATATGCGCAGTGCCATACAAGACGTGCCGTAGGAAGGCTCTTTGTATGGAATGAGATCTCCATTCCCTCCTTAACCGGAATGCCCTCGGTATGCGCAGTCCTGTATCCGTCGATCTGGACACTCGGTATATCTCCCTCGGGCCCGTCTATATAGCTTATGAGCTCCGCGATCCTGGGGATATAGTCTTCGGAAACCTCTCCGTCCTTCTTTGAAATGCTCACATCTGAAATATGGCAGTTTTCTCCCGTAAGACTGAGATACGCGTATCTTGAGCTGTCGGGAAGGGCTATGATAAAGCGCAATGTCTTCGAACCATCACTGACATTGATCTGAACGTGATCGTTCTTCTTTACAATGCTCAATTCATAGTCCGTGCTGTCTCCGGCTGTCCCCCGTCCCGCACTGCCGACAATAGTATCAACCTGTATCTTACGCGCTCCGGAGCAGGTGTAATTCCCGTCCACCCGGATTTCGGCATATTCGAAATAATTAAGCTCCTTCATCTCCTTAGGAGTATCGTGATAACGTCCGTCCAGGGAATCGAAGATAATGGCTCCCGGCCTGCACTCTTTCCTGGTGTCCACGGAACTGCACTTAAATCTTACGGTACGGATCTCGGGGGTAAGGATTATTCCGTCAGAGGTATCGTCACGGAACTTCTTGCAGACAAGATCCATCCTGCCTTCAAATTCCTTACTCTCTCCCTTCTCCCTCATCTTATACTCGGTATCCATATCGATAAGATGCTGCATTATCTTTGCAAATTTGGGATCAAACTGGGTTCCGGAGCCCTTTACTATCTCTTCCCTGACCATGACTTGAGGAATGGATTTTCTGTAGCTCCTCTTTGACGTCATGGCATCATAGGCATCCGCCACGGAAATGATCCTTGCGATCTCCGGGATATCCTCGCCCTTAAGCCTGTCGGGATAACCCTTTCCGTCATAGCGCTCATGGTGATAATGAGCTCCTATGCTGAGGTAAGGATACTCAGTGATGCCTGAAAGGATCTGGTTTCCAACCACGGGATGCTTCTTCATCTCTTCATATTCTTCATCAGTGAGCTTCCCGTCCTTATTGATTATCGCTTCGGATATACCTATCTTTCCCACATCGTGTAACAGAGCCACATAGTAGATATCTTCGCATTCCGAAGGGCTTTTTCCTGCCTGCTCCGCTATTTTCTTGGAATACTCCGCAACTCTTGTTGAATGGCCCCGGGTATATTCGTCCTTAGCATCAATTGCGTTTGCTAAGGATGTGGCGGTCTGTTCGAACAGCCTGAGCAGGTTCTTATGCTCCTGATCTTTTTTACTGAGCCTGTTCTGGAAGGAAAACAGCACGAAGACAACGCCGCCCACGATAAAGATCCCGGCGTAGGTGTCAAAATAATTATCACCCCTGGAATACTCCGTTACAAACTCGGGATGATAATAGCCTGCTATCCAGGTAAGGGTGGTTACAATGGTATTTGTGATCAGCATGACCACTTTGAACCGACCGTCCATGATCATGGCAATGTAGATGGTGCCGAGGAGCAGCCAGATAGGAGCTCCGCCCTGGGCACCGCCGTTTGTAAAAAACATGGCGGGAAGGAATATAAAGATCAGAATAATTGAAACAATGATCTTTGCCTGATTTATCTTCTTTAGTCTGATGGCAGCTAAAACAAAGATCGTGAAGAAGATTGCGCCTGCCAGGGTGGATAAAGTGGCAGATAAAGGCTCATGCATGATAATCCCCGCGGGCACCGCCAGGAAAAGTGAAACCAGCACCGCAGCGGAAAAGACCATAAAGGATCTGTCCTTTATGTCCACCGACGGATCAAAGATATAATCCGCGAAATTTTTTTCCAGCTTTTTCAAGAAATCGACCATCTGCTTCCCCCTGAATAGTATCAATCCCTTTTATAAATGTTCAATCATACTCCTGTTCTGCCGGCTGTACTCCCCTTTTTTCCTGTCGTTTCGGATCTTTACTCCCCTTCATCGAAGAGAGGCGTGGAAAAATATCTCTCTGCCGTATCCGGAAGTACCGTCACAACAGTCTTCCCCGGTCCCAGCTCAGCCGCAAGCTTTATTGCAGCCGCCACGTTGGTTCCGCTGGATATTCCGCAAAGGATGCCCTCCTCCCGGGCAAGCCTCTGGGCAGTTCCTATGGCTTCTTCATCAGATACCACATATACCCTGTCATATATGGACTGGTTAAGTATCTCGGGGATTATACCGTCCCCGATACCCATCTGAAGGTGGGTTCCTATATTTCCACCGGCCAGGATCGCCGCATTCTCCGGCTCCACTGCCCATATCTCTATAAAGGGATACTGAGCTTTCAGCACTTCTCCTATTCCCGTAATAGTCCCGCCGGTGCCTATCCCGGAGCAGAATCCGTGTATCGGCCCCGCCACCTGCTCCATGATCTCCAGGGCCGTATGGTTCTTATGGGCCATGGTGTTATTCGGGTTCTCGAACTGCTGCGGTACAAAGACCTTCGGGTCTTCCTCGCTCATCTTAATAGCGGTCTTTAAGCATTTATCCATACAGGCCCCTATATCGCCGTCGTCATGGATAAGAAGAACTTCCGCACCGTAATGCCTTATTATCTTTCTTCTTTCCTCGCTTACGGAATCGGGCATGATGATAATGGTTTTGTAGCCTCTCACCGCACCAACCAGCGCCAGTCCTATTCCCTGGTTTCCGCTGGTGGGCTCCACGATCACCGTATCCTTACTCAGCAGCCCTTCCTTCTCGGCCGCCATTATCATATTGAGGGCTGTCCTGGTCTTTATGGAGCCACCGATATTGGTGCCCTCGAATTTTACAAGGATCTCAGCGCTGTCCGGCCCGGCCATCCTGTTAAGCCTTATCATGGGCGTATGCCCGACAGCTTCAAGCACGTTATTGTATATCATCTCTGTAACCTCTCAAATTAATACATCATATTTTACACCAATTGCCGCGATTATTCAAAATCCATGTTTTATGCCTAAGGACAAAAAAAGTGCCTGAAAAGGGCATACCTTTCTCTCCGGCTCTGAGCTGTCTGCAAAGAAACTATGCCTAAGGGGAGAAAACATGCTTGAAAAGGGCATAGAAATGCGGCAGGAGCGAGGGTGGCGGAGTGTATCTTATGCCTAAGGAGAGAAGAAATGTCCGGAAAGGGCATAGATTCTCGACAGATGCGAGGCCGGCGGGGAGGATCTTATGCCTAAGGAGGATGAAAGTGTCTGAAAAGGGCATAGATTCTCAGCAAATGCGTGGACCGCTTCATTATAGGTGCTTTAGCACATGAATAACCTTGCTTGCGCTTGATAGATAAAATATCTGCCTGTTACGGCTTGTCAAGGCCGTAGCCGCGTAGCGGTGCTTCGCAGCCTTGACAAGCCGTAACAGACAGATTAAAACACAGCCAAGCGCAAGCAAGGGCAATCATGCATAAATATGCCTAAGGACAAAGAAAGTACCTGAAAAGGGCATATCTTTCTCTCCGGCCCTGAGCTGTCTGCAAAGAAACTATGCCTAAGGAGAGAAGAAATGTCCGAAAAGGGCATAGAAATGCGGCAGGAGCGAGGGTGGCGGAGTGGATCTTATGCCTAAGGAGAGAAGAAATGTCCGGAAAGGGCATAGATTCTCGACAGATACGAGGCCGGCGGGGAGGATTTTATACCTAAGGAAAGAAGAAATGTCTGAAAAGGGCATAGAATCTCGACAGATGCGAGGCCGGCGGGGAGGATTTTATACCTAAGGAAAGAAGAAATGTCTGAAAAGGGCATAGAATCTCAACAGATGCGAGACTGGCGGGGAGGATCTTATGCCTAAGGACAAAGAAAGTGCCTGAAAAGGGCATAATATCAAGGCTGGGTAAGAAGAGAAGTGTTTTAGGCAGGAGAATAATATGCCCTTTTTCAGGGAAAAAGCCTGGTTTAGGCATAGACGCCGGGCCCGGACGGGAAAGGACAAAAGAAAGAGACCAAAACCGCAGGTGCAATGCGGTTTTGGTCTTTAGGCTTTGAAATGCAGGCTTTTGGCCTTTGTATGATCAGAGATTCGAGTAGCCCATGAGGAAGCGGTCCGCTTCCCGGGCGCACTTTCTTCCTTCGGCGATGGCCCAGACCACCAGGGACTGGCCACGGTGCATGTCTCCGGCGGAAAAGATCTTTGTATCTCCTACCCGGAATCCTCCCTGTTCCGTGAGGACCGTGCCCCGGGGACCACGCTCCAGCTTAAATGCCTCCGCGCTGTAATCCTCGCAGCCGATAAAGCCGGCGGCGATCAGAAGAAGATCGCACTTTATCTTCTTTTCCGTACCGGAAACCTCCGTGAGCTTTCCCTCCTTAAAGGTAACCTTTACGGTCTCTATTTCTTTGATATTTCCCTTCTTATCCGTGGAAACGCTTTTTACAGTGGTCTCATAAACTCTGGGATCGCTTCCGAAAACCTTTATGGCTTCCTCATGGCCGTAATCGGTTTTCAGTACCTTGGGCCACTCCGGCCAGGGATTTGAGGCTGCTCGTTCCACCGGGGGACAGGGCATCATCTCTATGGCCGTAACGGACTTGGCCCCATGTCTTATAACGGTGCCGATACAGTCATTTCCCGTATCTCCGCCTCCGACTATGACCACATTCTTTCCGGCAGCGTCGATATAGCCGCCCTGGGCCTTAAGGGATTCAACGCTGCTGCCGCCGGACGCCATCAGGGCTTTTGTGGTGGATTTAAGGAAATCCACTGCATAGTATACACCCTTCACCTTGCCGGGCTCTGCAGCCGCAAGCCCTCTGGGCTTTTTGGAACCGCAACAGAGCACTACCGCGTCAAAGGACTTCAGAAGTTCCTCCGCCTTCCTGTCCTTTCCCACATCCACGGAGGTATGGAATACCACTCCCTCTTCCTCCATGAGCTTCCTTCTTCTTAAAATGACCTTCTTATCCAGCTTCATATTGGGGATGCCGTACATAAGGAGGCCGCCGATCTCATCCTCTCTCTCAAAGACCTCTACGCTGTGGCCCCTGTGGTTGAGCTCATCTGCCACTGCCAGTCCCGAGGGCCCGCTGCCCACAACAGCCACCTTTTTCCCGCTTCTTAAAGCCGGGATCATGGGCTTTATATAGCCCTCCGAAAAGGCTTTTTCTATGAGAAAGAGCTCATTATCATGTACGGTCACGCTGTCGCCGTTCTGTCCGCACATGCAGGCCTTTTCACAGAGGGCAGGACAGACTCTTCCGGTAAATTCCGGGAAGTTGCTGGTCTTCCTGAGCCTGGTAAAAGCGTGGTTAAAATGTCCCCTGTAAAGCTCGTCATTCCACTCCGGAACCAGATTGTGAAGAGGACAGCCGGTGACCATTCCCGAGAGCTCCACCGCCGACTGGCAGAAGGGAACTCCGCAGTCCATACATCTTGCAGCCTGCTCCATCCTCTCCTCTGCCCCTAAAGGCTTATGGAATTCATCAAAGTTCCTTATCCTCTCTTCAGGGGGAACATCCGTATTATTCTTTCTTTTGAATTCTAAAAATCCGGTATCTTTTCCCATTTTAACCGTCCCCCTATTGTGCCCTTAATTCTTTAAATGCTTCCAGGACTGCATACTCCTGGCTCATGCCCTGCTCTTCAAAGTGGCTTATGAGAGTAAGCATCTTCTGATAATCATTGGGTATGATCTTCTTGAAATCCGGGATATAAGACTTGAAATCATCAAGGATGCCCTTGGCGAATTCAGATCCCGTTTCCTTTACATAGTCTTCGATTATCTCCCTTAATTCCTCTATGTCGTATTTCTCCGTAACCTCGGAAAGGGAGGCCATATCCTTATTCATCCTTAAGTACAGGGTGTGCTCCCTGTCAAGGACGTAGGCGGTTCCGCCGCTCATACCCGCTGCGAAGTTCTTTCCCGTCATGCCGAGGATCACGGCCTTGCCCCCGGTCATGTATTCCAGACCGTGGTCGCCGCAGCCTTCGGAAACAGCTATGGCTCCTGAGTTCCTTACGCAGAACCGTTCGCCCGCTATGCCGCAGACATAGGCCTTACCTGCAGTGGCGCCGTAGAGAGCCACGTTGCCGATGATGATATTTTCATGGGACTTATAGGCTGCGTTTTCAGGCGGCGTTACAATGAGCTTTCCTCCGGAAAGGCCCTTTCCGAAGCCGTCGTTTGCGTCACCCTTAAGCCTTATGGTCACACCCTTCGGCAGGAATGCGCCGAAGGACTGGCCTCCGCCGCCTCTTGCTTCCACTGTAAAGGAATCTTCCGGAAGGGTATTCTTATAATCCTCTGTTATCCTGCTTCCCAAAAGGGTTCCGAAGCTCCTGTCAGTGCTGGAAACGGTTACTTTGATATCTGTCTTTTTGCTCTTATTCTTTTTGAATTTCTCATAGGCAGGAATGAGAACCCGCTTATCCACAGTCTTTTCAAGGCCGAAATCATAGATGTCGGCTTTATCAAAGTGGCTCTTTTCCCTGCCGGCATAGCCTGCGGTAAGGATCCGGGAAAGATCCGCAGTGGAACCGCAGCGCACCATGGGGATATCCCTCTTTTTAAGGCAGTCGGTCCTTCCCACCATCTCTTCTATCTTCCGGAAACCAAGTTCGCTCATGATCTCCCTCAGCTCCCTTGCTATGAACCTGAAGAAATTAACCACGTGCTCCGGCTTGCCCTTGAAACGCTTCCTCAGGGTCTCATTCTGGGTGGCAATGCCCACGGGACAGCTGTCCTTTGAGCATACTCGCATCATCATGCAGCCCATGCATACCAGGGGCGCAGTGGCGAAACCGAATTCCTCTGCTCCGAGAAGGGCGGCTATGGCCACATCCCGTCCGGTCATCAGCTTTCCGTCTGTCTCAAGTACCACGCGGCTCCTTAAGCAGTTGTCCAACAGGCACTGATGGGCTTCCGAAAGACCCAATTCCCAGGGAAGTCCTGCATGATGCACAGATGAAGAAGGAGCTGCACCGGTACCTCCGTCATATCCGGATACAAGTATCACTCCGGCGCCGGCCTTTGCAACGCCTGACGCTATGGTCCCGACACCGGCTTCAGATACCAGCTTTACAGAGATCCTGGCGTTTTCATTGGCATTCTTTAAGTCATAGATAAGCTGCGCTAAGTCCTCTATGGAATAGATATCGTGATGGGGCGGAGGCGAGATAAGCGAAACTCCGGGAGTTGAAAACCGGATATCCGCAACCCAGGGGTAAACCTTCTTACCCGGCAGATGTCCTCCTTCTCCGGGCTTTGCTCCCTGCGCCATCTTTATCTGGATTTCCTTTGCGCTCTTCAGGTACTCGCTGGTAACTCCGAAACGTCCCGAAGCCACCTGCTTAACGGCACTGTTCTTTTCCGTTCCGAAACGGACAGGATCCTCTCCTCCCTCGCCGGTATTGGATTTTCCGCCGATACTGTTCATGGCCGCAGCCAAAGTCTCGTGAGCCTCCTTTGAAAGTGAACCAAAGGACATGGCACCGGTCTGGAAGCGCTTCATTATCTCCTCTTCGCTCTCCACTTCCTTTAAGGGTACCTTTTTACCGCAGGGAACAAAGGACATCAGCGCCCTTAAGGTATGGGGCTTGTCCTCATTGTCCACCAGAGCGGAATATTCTTTATATCTGTTGTAATCGCCCTCCCTTACCGCTCTCTGAAGGGTAACTATGGTCTTCGGGCTGTAGAGATGATCCTCCATATCTCCGCCGCTCCTTAGGGAATGGAAGCCGAAGGAATCAAGAGTGGTATCCGTGGACAGGCCCATGGGATCAAAGGCCTTGTCATGACGGAGCTCCACATCCTCTCCTATCTCGTTTATTCCAATTCCCCCTACCCGGCTAAGTATCCCGGTGAAGTATTTCTCCACTACTTCCCCGGAAAGGCCCACTGCCTCAAAGATCTTTGCGGACTGGTATGACTGGAGGGTAGAAATACCCATTTTCGCGGCTATCTTGACTACGCCGCCAAGGATCGCCTTATTGTAATCCGCAATGGCGGTATGGTAATCCTTATCAAGTATTCCCTTGTCGATCAATTCCGCAATGCATTCATGGGCAAGATAGGGCTGCACTGCCCGGGCTCCGAAACCGAGAAGCGTTGCGATCTGGTGCACATCCCTTGGTTCTCCGCTTTCAAGTATCAATGAAACCCTGGTACGCCGTTTCGTGCGGACCAGATGCTGTTCCACAGAAGATACGGCAAGAAGTGAGGGGATGGGCATATGGTTTTCATCCACTCCCCTGTCAGTCAGGATTATGATATTCGCACCCCTGGACACTTCCCTGTCAACCGAGATATTCAGCTGTTCCAGCGCCCTTTCAAGGGAGGTATTCTTGTAGTAAAGAAGGGAAACTCTTTCCGCCTTGAAGCCCGGCTCATTTAAGGCTGCGATCTTCATAAGGTCCACTCCGGTAAGTATGGGGTTATTGACCTCAAGCACACGGCAGTTGCCGCTCTTCTCGCTTAAAAGGTTTCCGTCGGAACCGATGTAAACCGTGGTATCCGTTACTATTTTCTCCCTCAGGGAATCAATGGGGGGATTGGTGACCTGGGCAAAAAGCTGCTTAAAATAGCAGAAAAGGGGCTGATGATGCTCGGACAGCATTGCAAGGGGTATGTCGGTACCCATTGATACCGTTGACTCTACCCCGTTTGCCGCCATGGGCATTATCTGCTTTTTAACGTCTTCATAGTTGTAGCCAAAGACCTTATAAAGCCTGTCTCTGGTCATCTGATCATGTGTGTAGATCTTTTTATTCGGTATGTTTAAGTTCTCTAAATGTAAAAGATTTCCGTCCAGCCATTCGCCGTAGGGGCAGGCTCCGGAATATTTCTCCTTACATTCCCCATCGGAGATTATCCTACCCTCCGCTGTGTCAATAAGAAGCATATGTCCGGGAGAAAGCCTTGATTTCTTAAGGATATTCTCCTCCGGTATATCCAGCACTCCCACTTCAGATGAAAGGATAAGCCTGTTATCCTTTGTAACATAATATCTGGAGGGGCGGAGCCCGTTACGGTCCAGGGTGGCACCAAAGATCTCGCCGTCAGTAAACATCACTGCCGCCGGACCGTCCCAGGGCTCCATCATTGTGGCATAGTAGTGGTAAAAATCTTTCCTCTTCTGATCCATGAAATCGTTGTGCTTCCATGGTTCGGGAATGGTGATCATCATCGCAAGGGGCAGATCCAGCCCGTTCATATACAGGAACTCCAAAGTGTTGTCCAGCATGGCCGAATCGGAACCGGATGAAGCTATGACAGGATAGACCTTGCTTAGATCGTCTTCCATTACGCCCGACGACATGGTCTCTTCCCTGGCAAGCATCCTGTCCGCATTACCCTTTATGGTATTGATCTCTCCGTTATGGGCGATCATCCTGTAGGGATGGGCCCGCTGCCATGAGGGAGTCGTATTGGTGGAAAAACGGCTGTGCACCATGGCAATGGCGGTCTTATAGCTCTTTGACTTTAAGTCTTCATAGAAGTTTCTAAGCTGTCCTACAAGGAACATACCCTTGTAGACTATGGTCCTGGATGAGAAGGAACAGATATAGGTGTCCTCCGAGGACTTTTCATATTCCCTTCTTAAGCAGTAGAGCTTACGGTCAAAGTCAATGCCCCTTTCCACATCCTCCGGCCTCTCAATAAAGCACTGGCTGATATGGGGCATGCAGTTCCTCGCGGTCTCCCCAAGGATTTCGGGATGTGTTTCCACATCCCTCCATCCGAGAACCTTTAATTCTTCTTTTTCCGCAATGACTTCCAGCATCCTTTTAGCGAACATCCGCTTCATGGGATCCTGTGGCAGGAAGAACATCCCTATGCCGTAGTCCCCTGCTTTTTTCAGGGTTATGCCGCTTTTCTCCGCGGTCTTTTTGAAAAAATCATGGGAGATCTGGGTTAAGATCCCTACGCCATCCCCGACTTTTCCGGTGGCATCTTTTCCTGCCCTGTGTTCCAGCTTCTCTACTATGGAAAGCGCATCATCCAGAATGTGGTAATCCGCCTTTCCGTTGATATTTATGACTGCTCCTATGCCGCAGGCATCATGCTCTGCTTTCCAGCTATCCATAATCCAAGTTCCTCTTATAACAACCTGTTTACTATAGTCCTAAATCTGTCCTCATCTTAAGGAAAACAGCATCTCTCCGTAAGTGGGATAGCTTAAATACTTATCCGGTATCATAGCCTCCGCCTTATCTGCATATCCCCTTAATTCATCCATATCCTTAAGTACGGTGTCCTTATAGAATTCTGCCTGCTTCAGGATATCGTCGGTGATGGTCTCTGCCTTATCCGTATCCTCCTTAAGCTTAAGGAGCGCCTTGCTCATCTCGCCGGAAGCCTCGTCAAGGACCTTAAGGATCCCGCTTTCCATAACGCATTCAGCTCCGGGAAGCACTTCCTTCTTCTGGATCATCTCCTTTGTCAGATCCTTCTCATAGGCGATGAGACCTTCCGTCAGATCCTTTCTCACCATCTCCTGCATGGTAAGAGCCTCGATATGAACTGACTTGGTATAGTTCTCAAGGAGTATCTCAAACCTGGAATGGATCTCTTCCTTGGTGAAGATGCCATGTCTCGTAAAGAGATCTATGGAGCTGTCTGAGATCCAGTAAGGCATTGCATCCGGCAGGGATACGAGGTTGGGAAGTCCTCTCTTTTCTGCTTCCTTAACCCACTCCTCGGTATATCCGTTTCCGTTAAAGAGAACCCTCTTATGTTCGGAAAGTGTCTCTTTCAGCACTTCCATGATCTTATCCGTAAGCTTGTCGCTGTCAGTTCCTTCAAGCTTGTCGCTTATCTTCTTTAATTCCTCCGCAACAGCGGTGTTCAGCACGATATTTGCATTTGCAACGGATACGGAAGAACCGGGCATACGGAACTCGAATTTATTTCCGGTAAATGCGAAGGGTGAAGTCCTGTTCCTGTCTGTGTTGTCCTTGGTGATATGGGGCAGCACCTGGGCTCCCATCTCCATCTGAACCTTTCCGGAACCCTCATAAGCATTGCCTTCTTCAACTCCCTTAAGGACTTCTGCCAGCTCATCACCGACGAAGATGGAGATGATGGCAGGAGGTGCCTCGTTTCCGCCAAGCCTGTGGTCGTTACCGGCAGATGCCACGGAAAGCCTGAGTAAAGGTGCATACTCATCAACCGCTGCAATTACTGCCATAAGGAATACTAAGAAGGGCAGGTTCTCTCCGGGATGCTTTCCGGGATCCAGCAGGTTTAATCCGGTGTCGGTGCATACTGACCAGTTGTTGTGCTTTCCGGATCCGTTAATACCTTCAAAAGGCTTCTCATGCAGGAGGCAGGCATAATTATGCTTATCCGCAACCTTCTTCATGACCTCCATGGTGAGCTGGTTATGATCTACCGCCACATTTGCGGTCTCAAATACCGGTGCCAGTTCGTGCTGTGAAGGAGCTACTTCGTTATGCTTTGTCTTTACCGGGATACCCAGCTTCCAGAGTTCCTCGTCCAGATCATGCATAAATGCTGATACCTTTGGCTTGATAACTCCGAAGTAGTGATCCTCCATTTCCTGTCCCTTGGTGGCAGGAGCTCCGATAAGGGTTCTTCCCGTGAACAGGAGATCCTTTCTCTGCTTGTAATATGCTTTGTCGATAAGGAAGTATTCCTGCTCGGAACCGATGGTGGTATTAACTCTCTTAACTCCCTCTACTCCAAGGATCTTAAGTACCTTCATAGCCTCCTTTGAAAGGGCCTCCATGGAACGAAGGAGGGGCGTCTTCTTGTCAAGGGCTTCCCCGCCGTATGAACAGAAGGCTGTGGGGATATAGAGTGATCCGTCCTTTATGAATGCAGGTGATGAAGGATCCCAGGCTGTGTAGCCCCTGGCTTCAAAGGTTGCCCTGAGTCCCCCTGAAGGGAAGCTTGATGCATCGGGCTCTCCCCTTACCAGTTCCTTTCCTGAGAATTCCATTATGATGCTTCCGTCTCCTGAAGGGGAAATGAAGCTGTCATGCTTCTCCGCTGTAAGTCCTGTCATAGGCTGGAACCAGTGTGTGAAATGGGTGGCTCCGTTTTCAATTGCCCACTCCTTCATTACAGCAGCCACGCAGTTAGCCACATCCAGCTCCAGGTGCGTGCCCTGCTCAATGGTCTTATGCACTGCCTTATAAATATCCTTAGGCAGCCTTTCCCTCATTATCCTGTCACTGAATACTAAACATCCGTATTCCTCTGTCAGATTTGCAGCTTCCATCATAATCCTGTCCTCCTCTTATTTATTTAACATCAATCTTGCATAAAAAAAGCAGTGAAGGGAGATTTTCAGCGGGTGAATCCCACAGTACTCCTTTGCACTGCTATAATTTGGACTTATATAGAAAAAGCGCCTCTGAGATCATTCTCAAAGACGCCCTTGTCCTTATGTTTTGGCATTCTACAACATGTTTTTTTGTTTGTCAATAGCCTTAAAATCGGTTTTTTCAGTTTGTATAAGCCTTAAAATCGGTTTTTTCAGTTTGCTCCCAGTGCAGCCCCGATAAAGCCTCTGAAAAGAGGATGGGGATTATTGGGCCTGGACTTGAACTCCGGATGAGCCTGGGTCGCAAGGAACCAGGGGTGGTCCGGAAGCTCCATCATCTCCACTATCCTTCCGTCCGGAGAAGTGCCGGATATCTTTATCCCGGCCTTTATAAAATCTTCCCTGTAATCGTTATTCACTTCATATCTGTGGCGGTGTCGCTCGCTTATATTTTCGCTGCCATAGAGCTCATAGGCCTTCGAACTCTTATCCAGTACGCAGGGATAGGCGCCAAGTCTGAGGGTTCCTCCCAGATCCGCAAGGCCTTCCTTTTCGGGCATTATGTGTATAAGGGGATGGGTGGTGTCCGGATCCTGCTCCGTGGAATTGGCGTCCGAATACTTAAGCACATCCCTTGCAAATTCAACAATTGCAAGCTGCATACCGAGGCAGAGCCCCAGATAGGGAAGCTTATTCTCCCTTGCATATCTTATGGCTGTAAGCATCCCGTCTATTCCGCGGTGGCCGAAGCCTCCCGGCACGATGAGGCCGTCCATTCCCTTAAGCTCCTCTGCCACATTTTCCTCGGTGATATCTTCCGAAGAAATCCACTTTATCCGGACCTCTGCCTTTTTCTCGGCTCCGGCGTGCTTAAGGGCTTCAACCACACTTATATATGAGTCGTGGAGTGCAACATATTTTCCAACCAAAGCAATGTTCACGGTTTTCTCAGGATTCAGCATCCTGTCCACCATGTCGGACCATTCCTTTAAGTCGGGCTTATTATTTGTAAGCCCCAGGGCTTCGCAGACATCATCCGCCAGATGCTCCTTCTCAAGCGCAAGGGGCGCCGCATATACTGTGGGAAGATTTAAGTTCTGTATAACATTCTTTTTGGGAACGTTACAGAATAGGGATATCTTCTCCCTGAGGTCATCGTCCAAAGGCTTTTCCGTACGGCTCACAATGATATCCGGCACGATACCAAGGCTCTGGAGTTCCCTGACACTGGCCTGGGTGGGCTTGGTCTTAAGCTCCTCGGAAGCATGAAGATAGGGGATCAGAGTCACATGGATAAGGATCACATTCTCATGGCCCATATCATGCCTGAACTGCCTTATGGCCTCTATAAAGGGCTGGCTTTCGATATCGCCGACGGTGCCTCCCACTTCGATGATTGCAATGCTGGTCTCTTCTCCGTCGTCATCGCGGTAGAATCTGCTCTTTATCTCGTTTGTGATATGGGGGATAACCTGGACTGTACCGCCGCCGTATTCACCCCGCCTCTCTTTATTGAGTACTGACCAGTAGATCTTTCCCGTGGTCACATTGCTCTTTTTATCCAGCTCTTCGTCGATGAATCTTTCATAGTGCCCCAGGTCCAGATCCGTCTCAGTTCCGTCTTCGGTCACAAAGACTTCCCCGTGCTGCACCGGATTCATGGTGCCGGGATCGATATTGATATAGGGGTCAAACTTCTGTATGGTGACCCTGTAACCTCTTTCCTTTAAGAGACGGCCCAGAGACGCTGCCGTAATGCCCTTTCCGAGCCCCGATACTACTCCGCCTGTTACAAATACATATTTTACTGACATGGTTAAGTACTGCCGCTCCTTTCCCTTAATATCACACTCCGCTTGCTCCGTAATTCGTAAGCACCCTGGCGCTGGGATCGTTTACCTTACAGCCTTCCCAGTCCCTGTTTGGCATCCAGAAATCCGGGATCATATCCGACTGTCCGGGATAATTCTGCTCAAAGATCTCCCTGTAGAGCAGGCTTTCCTTGGTGAAGGGCTTTGCATGCTCATACTTTTCGGAGAGCGTCTTAAACTCTTCGTCCGTATAGTACTCTTCCGCATATTCCTTAAGGTCATCCACCATGGAGTGTCCAACTGCATCGGAAAATGCAGCTTTCTCCCTCTGGAGTATATCCTCAGGCAGCCAGTCATTATTCTCAAAGGCGTGCCTTAAAAGGTACTTGCCCTTGTTATAAACATTCATCTTTATGGCGGGGTTAAGTCCCATCACATACTGCACCAGCTTCAGGTCGCCAAAGGGAACCCGGGCTTCCAAAGAGTTGGCAGATATGCACCTGTCCGCCCTCAATACGTCATAGTAGTGGAGCTCACGTATCCGCTTTTCCGACTCCTCCTGAAAGGCCTCAGCATTGGGGGCAAAGTCCGTATATTTGTACCCGAACATCTCATCCGAGATCTCACCGGTTAAGAGCACCCGGATATCCGTATTCTCATGGATATACTTGCACACAAGGTACATGCCCATGCTGGCCCGCACGGTGGTAATGTCGTAGGTTCCCAGTATCTTTATGACTTCCGGAAGATACTTTATTACCTCTTCCTTTGTCATGATCACATCTGTGTGTTCCGCACCGATATATTCCGCCACTTCCCTGGCGTATTTTGAATCTATGGAATCCTTGTCCATTCCTATGGAGAAGGTCCTTATTTTGTTCCTGGGCATAAGCCTTGCAGCTATGGCGCAAACCAGAGAGGAATCCAGGCCTCCGGATAAAAGGAAGCCCAGAGGCGCATCCGCATCAAGCCTCTTACTAACGCCGCTAACCAGTAATTCCCTTATGTTTTCCGAAGCTTTATCCGCGTCATCCGCGCTTACCAGGGTCACTCCCGCAGGATCCCTGTAACGGATGAACTCGCCGTTTTTATAATAATGTCCGGGAGGGAAGGGGAAGACTTCTTTCACGATATCCACTATTCCCTTGGGCTCGGAGCAGAAAACGATGGAACCGTTTTCCAGATAGCCGTAGTAAAGGGGACGGATACCGATGGGGTCTCTCGCTGCCACCAGGGCGTCCCTCTCATGGTCGTAGATCACCATGGCAAACTCGGCGTCAAGCCTTCCGAAAAGGGAAACCCCGTACTCCTCAAAAAGGGGAAGTATTATCTCGCAGTCGGAATTACTTACGAACTTATGGCCTTTGCCGATCAGTTCCTTTCTCTGGTCTCTCCAGCAGTAGATCTCTCCGTTACAGACCACCTTGTTATCCTTATATGAAAAAGGCTGCATTCCGTATGAGGTAAGTCCCATGATGGCAAGTCTGTTAAAGCCGAGAAGGGTGCTTCCCGCTTCCTCCATCCTCGTCATATCCGGGCCTCTGGAAGTCAGCCGTTCAAGGCATTCCTTTGCCTTGCTTAATTCAATTGCGGTTTTATCCTCAAATCCAATAATGGCACACATATATTTACTCTCCTTCTAAATTGTAAAGCCACGGCATCCTGTTTATCTCCAAAGGGCCGGGGCCTCAATATTTATGCGTTTAATAACAGTATCATCTGGGCAGTCTCCACCATGGAGTTTGAATTGTCCATGCTGCTCTTCTGAATATAGCGATATGCCTCCGGTTCGCTCATTCCCCTCTTTTCCATAAGGACAGCCTTGGCCTTGTCTATATACTTCCTATCCTCGGCGTTCCTTACGGGCTTTATCTCACTATTGCTCTCCTGATGCCTTTCAACAGGCACTTCCTTTTCCAGGACCGAGACCAGCTCCGTGAGCTTTAACGGCAGGGAGAGCTTAACGGCATCCGCCGGATACTCATCACTCATCACATTTCCGGTAAGGATTATTATCCGGAAAGTACCGGGCAGGCAGTCCCTGAATTCCAGAAAACTCATGTCGGGAAGGCGGCTTCCGCATATGACTACACCCTCATCCCTGCGGCAGCATTCGCTAAGCGCATCAGCTGCAGTAGGGCATATGAGATCAGGCCGGAAGCCTCTTTTTTTCAGCGCCCCGCTTATTTTATGCGCATTCTCCGGTTTTCTCATGGTGATGATTATGCTGCCCATATTTACTCTAAAATAGCTTTAGCTATAAACCATTCCGCGAGGGTTTTGCGAAGCAAAATCCCGAGTTGTGCAGCGATTTTGCGTTCGGCAAAGCCGAATTCGAATCGCAAAATCGCAACTAAACGCCCACTTTTTATTGCGGTATCGTGGAACATGATATGGGCGTTTAGATCTTGTAAAGATAATTATCTCTTTCCCACTCCGATACTTCCCTCATGAAAGCAGCCCATTCGAAAAGCTTGTGCTCGGAGTATATTTTTACAAACTGTTCTCCTAATACTTCATTTATAAAGGGATCCTTCTCCGCATAGCTCACTGCCTCCCTGAGATCTAAAGGCAGATCCTTCACGTCTCTAATGGGGATCCTGTCCTGAAGCTCCTGTCCTCCCCCTTCTTCTATTCCCTGTAACCCTGCGGAAATGCAGAGAGCAAGCGCTAAATAGGGATTTGCGGAAGAATCGGGAAAGCTCAGCTCGATAGCCGGCTCAAAGAGCCCTTCCCTTACCCTGATATAGCTGGGACGTGTTGCGGTTGCTTCATCTAACGCAAGAAGTATCCTCTTATATGAATTAACGGTAGGATTGGTGTAGGCGGAAAGTGAACGGGAATGCTTAAGTATCCCGTTTACAAATGCCGCCGTTTCCCCCTTCATACCTTCACTGAGGTCCATGATGTTTTTTTCATTTTTATATACCGAGAAGTTCAAATGCATTCCGCTTCCCGCGGCGTCACTTCTTGGTTTCGGCATAAATGTGGCGTAAAGCCCGAATCTGTTTGCGATGGAACGCACCGCAAAACGGAAATTCATAATGGAATCCGCTGCATGTAAAGTGTCGGATTCCTTAAAATCTATTTCATGCTGTGCAGGAGCCTCTTCATGATGAGAGGACTCGATCTCAAAGCCCATATTTTCAAGGAGCAGCACCATTTCTCTTCTGGCGTTTTCACCGAAGTCCACAGGTCCCACATCCATCATTCCCGCTTTTTCATGGGAAAGAGTGGTGGGCAGCCCGTCCTCATCTAAATGGAAAAGGAAGAATTCGCACTCAGGGCGGATCATAAAGGTATAACCCTTTTTCTCTGCCTTCTCTATGATATTTTTAAGTATGGTCCTGGAACTCATTTCAAAGAGCTTCCCGTCGGGATAGCACACGTCGCACATGAGCTTAGCCACCTTTTCCTGCTGCGGCCTCCAGGGAAGAATGGTAAAGGTATCGTAGTCCGGCACAAGGATAAGCTCCCCGTCATAAACCCTTGCTCCGTCAAACATCACCGTGGAATCGATCCTGTATTTATCCACCAGCACCTTTCTGAGCTGTCCTGAAGTTATGGCCACGTTCTTAAGATTCCCGAACATATCCGTGAACTGAAGCCTGATAAACTCCACGCCTTCATCCTTTATCCTGTTTAAAATATCCTGCGCCGTTTTCACCTGAACAACCTCCTGAAAAAACAAAAAAATGAAAAAGGGGGCTCCGAAACAATGTTCAAAGCCCCTTTGCTTAACAGAGAAAAATATAAACTTTTTAGCGGCATAAGTCAAGACAAACTTACCACAAACTCATCATACCCCTTTTTGTCTTTAGGTATCTCTATTTCGTTATAGATGATCTGGTCTTTAAGGCTTAAAACCCTTTCATAGACTTCATCGGAATAATTCCTGTGATCCTCGGGAATATCCAGTGCATACTCAGAAAGACCATAATTTAAGGATGCTCCGTCGATATTGTCGTCTATCTCATACTGTACGGAAATATTGGAAATGACCACGTCCACCTTTTTGATCACACTGGTGAGCACGTTGTCCGGTGCTAGATAGGACTGGTCACAGTCAACTCCTATCACATATTTATTTTCTGCGGCGGCGGTTTCAATAACTCCGATCCCTGCTCCGCCCGCAGCATGGAATATCACATCGCAGCCCTCGTCGTACATCTTCTTTGCAGCCTTGGCGCCCTTTTCACTGTCTTCAAAGCCGTCTAAATAATGCACCCGGGGTTCCGTTTTCTTTCCCTTTTCATTGTCGGAATAGGCAACGCCCGCAAGATAACCGAACTGGAAAGGATGCATGGCTTCAACATCCATGCCGCCGATGAAACCCACTTTCCCGCTTTGAGTTACGGATCCTGCAATATATCCCGCAAGGAAGGCAGCCTCCTCCACCCTGAAGGTGGCGCAGGTCAGATTAGAGGGGATCTCCTCACATTCGTAATCAATTATGGCAAAGCATGTATCCGGATTATTTTTTGCAGCTTTCACTATGGCGTCGGCAAAGGTATAACCCACACCCCAGCAGAGCCCGTAACCGTTTTTGGCCAGAAGCTCTAAATCAGCCTTGTATTCCCCGGTGGAAGCCGCTTCAATATAGCCAACCTTTGCTCCCATGTTGGCATTTAAGAATTTGAGGCCCTCCCAGGCGCTCTGATTAAATGAGCGGTCATTTATACCGGAGCTGTCAGTCACCATCCCCACTTTAAGGGATGCGCTGTCTTCTCCGATGGTCACTATATCTTCTTTCTTTTTGCCCTGTAAGCTGCAGCCGCTTAATGAAGACATCAGCATTATCACTGCAAGGGCCATTGCAGTAACGGCACTTATCCTCTTTTTCATAATGGTCATTTTCACCCCATTGGCCGGAAATGTCAATTGCTTTTTGATCAGGATGCTATAAATATCATCAGCCAAGGGCCACGTCCAGTGCCATCATAAGGGTGAATCCCAGGACAAACATTACCACTCCTATGTTGGAATGCTCTCCCTCCGACATCTCGGGGATCAGTTCCTCAACCACCACATACACCATCGCGCCCGCTGCAAAGCTCAAGAGATACGGCATTGCGGGAATGATAAGGCCTGCAGCCATAATCGTAAGCACCGCACCAATGGGTTCTACGGCACCGGACAGCACTCCGTAGACAAATGCCTTCCACTTGCTTTTTCCCTCTGCGCAGAGAGGCATGGAAATGATGGCTCCTTCAGGGAAATTCTGTATCGCTATTCCCAATGCCAGAGCAAGTGCTCCGCCGGATGTGATAAGGGCGTTTCCTGAAGCCAAACCGGCAAGTACCACGCCCACAGCCATTCCTTCCGGTATATTATGAAGGGTGACGGCTAATACCATCATGGTCATCCTCTGCAGCTTTACCTTCGGTCCCTCTGCTGTATCGGAATTTAAGTGCAGATGGGGAATGATAGTGTCAAGGAGAAGGAGGAACAGCGCCCCCAGCCAGAACCCGACAAAGGCAGGTATAAAGCTCAATTTCCCCATGTCTTCACTCTGCTCCATTGCAGGGATTATAAGGCTCCAGATCGAGGCCGCGAACATAACGCCGGCGGCGAAACCTGACAGAGCTTTTTGAACGGAAATATTAAGCTCGTTCTTCATAAAGAAGACACAGCCTGCCCCAAGGGAAGTTCCTATAAACGGTATCAAAATGCCCATGATAATATCTGTACTCATACGATCAAACCTCTTTCCTGTCTTTATTTCTTTCCCGCACTTTCCATAAACTTCGTCCAAGCGTCTTTCCAATCACATGATAAAAAAGTAATGCGCCCTTTTTGGCACATTGCTCTTTACAGGATTATGTTTCAGACATAGTTGTTTATTTGTACCTGTTATACAGATTCAAAGAAGCCTGTTTTATGCGCTCCCTCATGCTCTCGGGCTCCAGGACCTCTGTATTACTTCCGAACTGCATCACCCAGAAAAAGAACGCATCCGGGTTACATTTAACGTCAACTATGATATCTTCATCTTCTCCATATGAAATCCTGAAATCCTTACCGAAAAAATCGATCAGCATATCCATCATGCTTTCTGATGTACGAAGCTTGATGTGCTCTCCTTTTCCCGAGTACATATAAAGATGTTCCGTAAGATACTCCTCCAGATTTAACCCGTTTGTATCTCAGCTGAAATCCCCATCCATCGCTATCTGCAGCGCGTAGTCCGGATATTCCTGCTGTACCTTTTCACACACCTCTTTATAGACCTGCCTGCGATCCCCGGCGTCAAAACTTACTACAACATCAAAACGGATCGCCATCTCCTCTTTATCAAGGCAGAAACCGTGCATCTGGAGAACGTAGGGATTCGACTTAACGATCCTTAAGATGTTCTTTCTTGTCTCCACCACATCTTCATCCTTCGAGTTAACGGAATATACGCCTATTGCTGTCAGGGTTACGTTATGGTTTTTAAGGACATCGTTCGTGACTCTTCTTATCAGCTTATCAAGATCATCGGCAGTCAGTGTGTCCGGAACTTCGATATGGATAGATCCGTTATAAGAATCCGGCCCGTAATTATGTAGTACCAGATCATAGGCTCCGCTGATCTCAGGATAACTGTTTACGGTTGCCTTTATGTCACGGGCAAGCTGGGCATCAGCACGTTCACCCAGTATCTGGGATATTGTTTCCCTAAGCATTTCAAAGCCCGATTTGATGATGACGATGGCGATCACTGCGCCAAGCCATGCCTCTAATGAAATGTGAAGTGTAAGGTAAATCGCGGCTGCAACAAGTGTTGATGCAGAGATGACAGAATCAAGGGTGGCATCCTCGCCGGAATTTACCAGTGAGTCTGAGTTCACCTTTTTCCCCACGCTCTTTACATATCGTCCCAGAACGATCTTTACCACTACCGCAACTGCCACGATTATCAGCGATGCGGCACTGTAATCCGGAGTTTC
>JAFSKT010000128.1 GCA_017448845.1 Lachnospiraceae bacterium | reverse complement strand
TATCTCGCCATGAAGCTTAAGGATATTTCCGTTCTTTACAGGGCTTTCAGGGAAAAGACCGAGGAAAAGTATGTTACAAGGGAGGAGCTTTTAGACTGGGCGGCGGAGGCCGCTCACAGAGCCGCTTTCCTTAAGGGTGCCGAGGTCTTCTTAGACGATTTCACGGGTTTCACCCCCATACAGTACAGATTCCTTGAGTCCCTTTTCAAATATGTGGATGAGGTTTCCCTCTGCCTTGACTATGACGGGGAGGACGGGGAACTCTTTGCCCTTTCAGTAAACACTGTGGAGAAGATGAGGCGCATAGCCTCCGACGCAGGATTCAAGATCGAGACCCTGCATTTTTACGATGTGAAGGAGGGCCGGTTTAAAGAAAACCCGGCGCTTTCAAAGCTTGAAAAAAATCTTTTCCGGAGAAGGAGCATTTCCGCTGGGAAGGCAGAAAGTGATGAAAAGGCTGCGGACAGTATAAGGATGATCAAAACCGGTACTCCGGAAAATGAAGTGGCTTTCGTTATTTCAGAGATACTTACCCTTATCAGAAAGGGATACCGGTACAGGGAGATCGGAATTGTAATGACGGAGCCCTCCGAATACGCCCGCCTGCTTAAGGAGGCTTCCGAAAGAGAGGGACTGCCGCTTTTCATCGATTCCACCACGGATCTAATACTTAACCCCTACACGGAATTTATCCGCGCTGCACTGAATGCGGTGGCGGAAAATATGAGCTATGAGAGCGTCTTCCACTTTATCCGCACGGGATTCACGGAATTAAGTACGGATGAGGCGGACAGGCTTGAAAACTATGTCAGGGCAATGAACATAAAGGGGAGAAAAAAGTACATCGAACCTTTTATAATCCATACAAAGGGGATCACGGAAGATGAGCTGATCTCTGTCAATAGTGCAAGGGAGAAGCTTACGGTATTACTGGAACCCCTTATTGAAAGTTTCTCCGGCAGAAAAAAGAGCGCACGTTATTTTACAGAGGAATTAAGGAAATTCATTGAAAGTTCCGGCATCCGGGAAAAGACCGAAAAGATGGCGGAGGACTTCGAGAAAAAGGGTGATCTGAGTGCAGCTTCCCTGTTTTCAAGGATAGGGGATAAGGTGGATGAGCTTTTTTCCAAGATAGAAAACCTTATCCCCGATGAGAAGATGAAGTTCTCCGAATATGCAGAGCTTCTTGATGCGGGAATGGAAGCGGTGAAGATGGGAGTGCTGCCGCCGGGGCTTGACGCCCTGAAGGCAGGAGATCTGGAGAGAAGCCGTATGGACAATATCAGGGTGCTCTTCATTCTCGGGATGAATGATTCCTTTATCCCAAAAGCCGGCACCGGCGGAGGACTTTTATCTGACCCTGACAGAGAGAGCATAAAGAATGAGGGGATGGAGCTGTCCCCCACATTAAGGGAGAGGACCGGACTGCAGAAGCTTTATTTCTACATGAACGCCACCAGACCTTCGGAAAAGCTCTATCTTTCCTATTCGCTGGGAGATGGGGAAGGAAAGGTAAGGAATCCCTCCTTCTTCTTAAATGAGATTGAGAGGATCTTCCCGGGATTAAAAGCTGAATTCTTCAGCCCGGAGGAGATCAGGGAGAGAGTAGCCACAGAGTACGCCATCCTTAAGACCTTCGCAGTTCTTATGAGGCCGGGAGAGGATATAAAGAAAGCAGGAGAGCTCTATTCCTTTATTTCAAAGGATCCGGTACTCTTAAAGAAGGCTGAGGCTATTCTTGATTTCGCCTTCAGCATCAAAGGGAATGACCCGATCTCAAAGGCTGCTCTTCATGAGCTTTACGGAGAATTGAAGGATATAAGTCCCACCAGGCTGGAGAAATTCTCGGAGTGCGCATACAGACACTTCATGCTTTACGGCTTAAAGGCCATGGAAAGGGAGGAGTTCGGCTTTGAAAGGCGGGATCTGGGATCCCTTCTCCACAATGTCTTAAATATCTGCTCTGAGATCATCCATAAGAAGGGACGCCGCTACGGGGAACTGAGTGATGAGGAAGCGGAGCAGACTGCGGAGGAGGCCCTTGCTAAATACTTAAGGGAAAATGAAAACGTGGTCCTTTTAAGCAGTGAGCGGAACCGCTATTTCATAAAGAGAGTGAGGCGGATCCTCCTTACCACGGTAAAGGCCCTAAAGAAACAGTCCGGAAGCGGAAAGTTTGAGCCGGAACTCTTTGAAAAGGATTTTAAGAGCGATGGCTTAAGGGGAAGGATTGACAGGATAGATACGGCCGGGGATGAAAAGATCCTCTATGTTTCGGTAATAGACTATAAGTCCGGAAATAAAGCCTTTGACCTGTCCCGGGTTTACTACGCTTTGGATCTGCAGCTTGCGGTGTACTTGAACGGCGCCATGGAAGTGGTGAAGATCGCCCATCCGGAAAAGGAAGTTAAGCCTGCAGGGCTGTTTTACTACCATATTGACGACCCCCTTATCAACGAAGAGGACCTTGCTTCAGGTTCCGGAGAGGAGATAGAGGGAAAGATCATGAGTTCCCTTAAACTCCGGGGGATAGTCAACAGTGACGAATCCGTGATAAGGCTTTTTGACAGCGATTTTGAAGGTACGTCCAAAGTGGTTCCGGTGAGCTTTAAGAAGGACGGAAGCTTTTCTTCCAACTCTTCCGTGGCTTCTACCGAAGATTTTATGGTGATCTCAGACTATGTGAGGAAGAAGGCCATTGAACTTACGGACAGGATAAAAAAAGGAGAATATGTGCCGGAGCCCGTGATCTATGATAATAAGAGCCCCTGTGAATACTGCGAGTTCAACGACTGCTGCAGGTTTGAGAGAGGAGAGCCGGGATTTAAGGAGAGGCGCTTAAAGAAGATGGGTGACAGGACAGAGATTCTCGGTGAGATGAGGAAAGATAAAGCAAGGTACAAACCATGATATTTAGTCCCGAACAGGAAAAGGTAATATATTTAAGAGATAAGAACATACTGGTGAGCGCGGCGGCGGGCTCCGGCAAGACTTCGGTGCTGGTGGAAC
>JAFSKT010000127.1 GCA_017448845.1 Lachnospiraceae bacterium | reverse complement strand
GTAGAGATGAAGTATGCCTAAGGGGAGAAGAAATGTCCGGAAAGGGCATAGAATCCCGACGGGAGTGAGGACGGCTGCGGGAATTCTATGCCTAAGGGGAGAAGAAAAGTCCGAAAAGGGCATAGAATCTCGGCAGAAGCGAGGACGGCTGCGGGAATTCTATGCCTAAGGGGAGAAGAAATGTCCGGAAAGGACATAATTTCGCGACAGAGACGGTCGGAGAAGAAAGGCGGGGAAGGTTAGTTATTTAGCTACTTGAAAAATCACTTCTTATTTGTTATTATTGTACGGCTATTGTGTTTTTGGCAATATATTGAAGTGTGTAAATGAGGTAAGGAAATGAAATCATCTAAGAAAAACGTTTTTATTTTTTTGATCATCCTTGTGCTGCTCATTCTTTTAGCGGCTTTTGGAATAGGAGATCAGGTAAAGAAGGTTGCCGACATCCGTTTCGGTATTGATATCCGCGGTGGTGTTGAGGCAGTGTTCAAGCCCGCAACTGACGAAAAGGTATCGGACAGTGAGCTGGAATCGGCCAGAAGTATTATCGAGACAAGGCTTGATAATAAGAATATCACCGACCGTGAGATAACCATAGATAAAGACGGCAGATATATAATCGTCCGTTTCCCCTGGAAGTCGGACGAAGCGGAGTATGATCCCGAGACGGCCATTGCCGAGCTGGGAGAGACAGCACTCCTTTCATTCCGCGATCCTGAAGGAAATATCAGGGTTGAAGGTAAGAATGTTACCAGCGCCAAGGCTGAGTCCCAGAATGACAACGGCGTGACCGAATATGTGGTTTCACTGGTCTTCGACAGTGAGGGTGCACAGCTCTTCCAGGAAGCAACCGGTTCACTGGTTGGTCAGAATATGGGAATCTACATGGATGACGCCATCATAAGCAATCCTGTAGTTCAGACCGAGATTTCCGGAGGACAGGCAGTTATCACCGGAATGGAGAATTATGAAGAGGCCAAGGAACTTGCTGATAAGATCAATGCAGGTGCCCTTCCTTTCGCGCTTGAGACCAAGTCCTTCAGCACCATCAGCCCTTCACTGGGACAGAATGCGCTGCAGGTTATGATCTACGCAGGAATTATCGCATTTGTGATCGTCTGCATCTTCATGCTGGGCTTTTACAGGCTGCCCGGAGCAGTTGCCTGCCTTACACTTCTTTTACAGACAGTGCTTCAGCTGCTTGCAATATCAGTACCCCAGTTCACACTTACACTGCCCGGTATCGCAGGTATCATCCTGTCGGTAGGTATGGCGGTGGACGCCAACGTTATCATATCGGAACGTATCTCAGAGGAGCTAAAGAAGGGTGAGACCGTTAAGAGTGCCGTGAGGAGAGGTTATCAGAAGGCCTTTACCGCAGTCCTTGACGGAAACATCACCACAGCTATCGTTGCTGTAGTTCTTATGATCTTCGGTTCCGGAACAATGCTTTCCTTCGGATACACCCTTCTGGTGGGAGTTATAGTAAACTGCTTCATCGGAGTTAATGTATCCCGTTTCGTACTTGCCTCTCTTGTAGAATATGACGCATTAAATAACGAGAAGTTCTTTGTACAGAAGAAAGATAAGGCAGACCTTAAGTTCTTCGAGAATAAGAAGATCTTTGCCTTTATTACCGCAGCTCTCTTTATTGCGGGTATCGTGATCATCTGTGTCCGCGGCGTTAAGCTGGATACCCAGTTCACCGGCGGAACGGTTCTTGAATATACTGTTCAGACCCAGACCGTGGATACCGAGGCAGTTGGCTCAGCTGTTAATTCCGCTATTAACAGGAATGCTACCGTGCAGGTTTCAAACAGCCAGGCAGGTACAACAGTGGTTGTAACCCTTGCAGGAAATAACGGTCTTACACCTGAAGAGCAGGCCAAGGCCGGAGACGCCATCGGAAAGGTTCTTGGGATTGAGAACCTCGAGCCCAGCCAGACCTTCGCGGTTGAGCCCTATGTAGGAGCCAAGGCTTTAAGGAATGCATTCATAGCTATAATTATCGCCTTCGCAGGAATCCTCCTCTATGTGGGAGTGAGATTTGCGGCACTTTCCGGACTGTCTGCAGGACTTACCGCCATCATCGCACTGCTCCATGATGTGTGCCTTGTGGTATTTGCCTTTGCACTCTTCGGAATTCCTTTGGGGAACTCCTTTGTGGCTGTGGTTCTTACCATCATCGGTTATTCCATCAACGATACCATCGTGGTTTACGACAGGATAAGGGAAAACAGGAACATGAACCCCAAGATCTCAATTCCGGAGCTTGTGGACAATTCTGTGACACAGGTTCTGGCGAGATCCATAAATACATCCATAACAACGCTGTTATGCGTATTGGTGATCCTTATTGCATCTGTACTTTACAGGATATCATCCATCTATCAGTTTTCACTTCCCATGATGGTGGGTCTCGTAGCCGGATGTTATTCATCGATCTGCATAGCTGCAGCGCTCTGGGCTTCATGGAAGGGTAAGAAGGCTTAATGAATTACCTTATAGTTTTTATAATATCCATGGTTCCTCTTATAGAGCTTAGGGGAGCGGTTCCCTTCGCGGTGGGCTTCCACAACGCGGACCCTTCCTTCAATATGGTTCTTGCGTATATCCTGATAATCATAGGAAATATGCTTCCGGTGCCTTTCATCTATCTCTTTGCAAGGAAGGTTCTGGAGTGGGGAAAGGATAAGCCCGTGATCGGCGGTTTCTTCACCTTCTGTCTGCAGAAGGGTGAGAAGGGCGGAAAGAAGCTGGAAGAGAAGGCTAAGAACGGCCTGTACGTAGCTCTGGCGCTTTTCGTTGGGATACCGCTTCCGGGAACGGGTGCCTGGACAGGGATGCTGGCTGCCAGCATCCTGGACATGGATTTCAAAAAGAGTACTGCCGCAGTGCTCTCCGGCGTGCTTTTAGCCGGTGTTATAGTCGGCATCGTGTCCTTCGGGGCTTTCGGGGCCGTGAATGCGGTGATGAATTAGAAGATGTTTATCAGTTTAAGCTATATGATCTTTCTGATAGCGGCATTGGGACTGTACTATCTCTTTCCTCCGGGAAAGAGATGGGTGGTGCTGCTGGGGTTCAGCATTTTTTTCTATTGCTCCTGCGGTGTCCGTACACTGCCGCTGTTTATTGCCATGACAGCCGTTTCATATTTCGGATCGCTGTTATTATGCCGCAATAAAAGCAGGGAATTATTCTTTATCCTCATACTGCTTCTGCTCCTTCCCATGCTTTTAACAAAAACCCTGGTGAGATTTACGGAGCTTTCCGTTTTTGCCCCGGTGGGTGTATCCTTTTTTACGCTGCAGATCATAGCGTATCTTTCCGATGTTCGGAGCAACAAAACAGCTCCCGAGAGAAATTTCCTGAAGTATCTTCTTTTTATCGGTTTTTTCCCGCAGCTGCTCCAGGGCCCCATCCCCAGGTACGGCCTTATGGAGGATCTGTATAAGGGGCATACCTTTGATGAGGATAAAGTGATAAAGGGCTTTATGCTGATAGCCTGGGGTTTCTTCCTGAAGCTTATGATCGCGGACAGAGCCGGGATATTCGTGGACATGGTGTACTCTGATATTGACAGGTACGGAGGAACCTATATCTTCATTGCGGGGATACTTTATTCCATACAGCTCTATACGGACTTTTCCTCCTGCGTCTGTATTGCGAAGGGTTCCGGGGAGATGTTCGGTATAACCCTCTCCGACAATTTCAATAGACCCTATTTTTCGGATTCGATAAAGGATTTCTGGAGGAGATGGCATATCTCCCTTTCCATGTTTTTACGGGATTACATATATATTCCCCTTGGGGGAAGCAGGGCCGGAAAGCTCAGGAAATATGTTAATATAATGATCACATTCCTTGTAAGCGGCATCTGGCACGGTGGAGGTCTTAACTACATCTTCTGGGGTATGCTTCACGGAACATATGAGATATTGCAGGAGCTTCTCGGGGGACTCTGGAAAAAGGCGGGTGTGATAACCGGATTCGACGGACACAGAAGACTTGTCAGGCTGTTAAATATCCTTATCACCGGTTTTTGTGTGATGACAGCCTGGATAATCTTCAGGGCGGAAAGCCTGAGCAAGGGATTAAATATGGTCCTTTCCATGTTCACAAGGGTCAATCCCTGGATCCTTTTTAATGATTCCCTGATCCTTGATGGTTTTGAGATGGCCGACTGGAATATCCTTGCCCTGTCAGTGATGATCCTCATCATGGTGTCCATACTTCAGGAGAAGGGAGTCTCCATAAGGGACAGGATCTTAAGCTACCCTCTGCTGTTAAGGGGAGCTCTTTATATGGCTGTTATCCTCATCTGCGTTGTATTCGGAGAGTACGGGGAAGGATTTGAAACGGGGAGCTATATCTATGCAGGTTTTTAGGAGCTTTAGAGAACACAGATCCTTTGCTTTAAGGGTGGCACTGTTTGTTTTCCTGCTGGTATCAGGCCTTAACATATTGTCTCTTATACTTATGCCCAAGGAATTTATTAATTCAGGTTATCCCGGAACCTCATCCATGCTGGGTTTCTATGATCTCCCCGAGGATTCCCTGGATGTACTGATACTTGGGAGCAGTCATGCCATTACCGGTGTTGATACCCAGAAGCTCTATGATGATCACGGATACAAAAGCTATACCTTAGGCTGCAGCGAACAGAATATTGCCGTATCTTATTTTTACCTCAAAGAAGCCTTGAAGACCCAGCATCCGAAGGCTGTGATACTGGAGACCCTGATGGCTTTTCCTTTCAGGGATGATAAGATACTCTATTCCTCTGCAGCATCCTCCGAGAAGGCCCTGAATTATATGAAGCCCGGGATGAACAGACTGAGAGCCGTTTATGAGATATCGAAGTATGACAGCGAGCTGGATCCCCTGGGCATGATCCTGCATTTCCTCCAATATCATGAGAGATGGGATAACCTTAGTGAAAAGGATATTTTGATATTTGACGATTACGCTTATCTCACATTACACGGTTATAATGTAAAATACGGAAACCTCCTGAAGGAGGAGCAGAAATACCGGCCTTTTGATAAAGAGTCCGGAAGGACAGGAGAGCTTTCCCCGGTGATAAGGGGTTATCTTTCGAAGATAGTTGACCTTTGCAGGAAAAATAACATGGAGCTTATACTCCTTAAAACCCCTTCCAACAAAACGGGAGCGGATGAATACCGGACCATGTCCGCATTTGCCCGGGAGAATTCCCTTTACTATCTTGATCTTAACGAGGCGGAGGCCTACGGGAGGATCGGCTTTGATTATAAGAACGACATGGGAAATGTGGGACATGTGAATTTTACGGGGGCTCAGAAAATAGCAGACCGTATCGGAGAAGTCCTTAAGGAGTCCGGAGTCACTCCGGGAAGTCCTGACAGGGACTGGGAGGAAACGGAAGGCCTGTATAAGATATGCAGGGAAAACTTTATGATATCCATAGAGGATTCTAAGGCTGAGTATCTGTCAATGGCTGAAAACAGAAGATATTCCCTGTTCATAGTGACCAGTGGAGAGGAGGGAAATTCGGTTTATCTGCGGTGTGACCACAAGGAGGTGCTCTGCAGAGACGGTACCACCGTTATGGGAACCCTTCCCGGAAGTCAGAAAGAATATGAGGCATACAGCAATGAAGAGGGAATGTCTGTTATGATAGACGGGGATGAAAAGATCACGGGGGATAAAAAATGGTATGCCGTCATCTATGATGAGGTTTTAAGAGATGTGTTTGATGTGGTATATTCAGATGAGGATGGAAGACTTACACACATGTAGAGGAGGATCGATATGGAAGCTTTATCCGGAATTGGGAAAAGAGCAAAGGCGGCATCCTTTGTATTAGCTGCTCTGGAAAATGATGAAAAAAGAGAGGCCCTTATCAGGGCGGCAAAGGCTCTTATGGCCAATGCTTCCTTTATCATTGCCGAAAATGAAAAGGATATGGCTGCCGCAAGGGATAAGGGGGTGAGCCCCGCCATGCTGGACAGGCTTGTGTTAAATGAAAAAAAGATAAATGAAATGGCGGAGGGAATGCAGCAGGTGGCATCGCTTCCCGACCCCAATAACGAGCTTCTGGATTCTTTCATAAGGCCAAACGGCATGGTGATAGAAAAGAGAAGGGTTCCCGTAGGAGTCATAGGTATCATCTATGAATCAAGGCCAAATGTGACGGCGGATGCTTTTGCGCTGACCTTCAGATCCGGAAATGCCTGTATCCTCCGGGGAGGGTCGGACGCCATCAATTCCAACTCTGCTATAACGGAGGTCATAAGGGAAAGCCTTTCCAAGGGTGAAAAGGATCTTTCCGACGCCGTGATACTCATAAAGGACACCAGCCATGAATCCGTAAATGAGCTGGTGAAGATGCGGCAGTATCTGGATCTGGTGATCCCCAGGGGAGGCGCTGCCCTTATAAGGAACGTGGTAAGTAACAGTACGGTACCCGTTATCGAGACCGGAACCGGAAACTGCCATGTATATGTGGATAAGGATGCGGATCTTGAAAAGGCTGTTCCCATCATAGTAAACGGAAAGACCCAAAGGATGGGTGTCTGCAACGCAGTGGAATCCTTAGTTATACATAAGGACATAGCTGAAAAGGCCCTTCCTTTGATATATGCAGCCCTTCATGAAAAGGAAGTGGAGATAAGAGGGGATGAGAATTCTTCTTCAGTATTAAACGGAAAAGAGGGAGTATGCGCCGCTACGGAGGAGGACTACGGAACAGAGTATTTAGGGCCTGTGATCTCCGTAAAGACGGTTTCCTCTTTGGATGAGGCCATTGAACATATCAACAGATACAGCACCCATCACTCCGAATGCATAGTGACTGAGGATAAGGCTGCGGCGGAGAACTTCTTAAAGAGGGTGGATGCGGCCTGTGTTTATCACAATGTTTCCACCAGGTTCACCGACGGCTTTGAATTCGGTTTCGGAGCGGAAATAGGCATAAGCACCCAGAAGATACATGCAAGGGGCCCCATGGGCTTAAATGAGCTTATGTCCTATAAATATGAGATCAGGGGAGAAGGACAGATCCGTCCCTGAGAGAGCGGCGTTAGCAGGAGCTGATTCAGTAAGCGGCTTAGCTTGATAAAAAAGTAACGCTTGTATTAGAAAAATTATTGTAGTAGAGTATATTGAAAATAATTTAGGGAGGTTATCTATCATGGCAGTTAAGGATTTGGATTGGGCAAATATAGGATTTACCTATATTAAAACTGATTACCGTTATGTTTCGAATTTTAAGAACGGCAGCTGGGATGAGGGAGCGGTCATTACGGACGCCAATATCGTGATGAGCGAAGATGCAGGCGTTCTCCACTATGCCCAGGAGTGCTTTGAAGGACTTAAGGCATACAGGACAGAGGACAACAGGATAGTGTGCTTCCGCCCCGACTTAAATGCAAAGAGAATGGTGGATTCCACAAAGAGGCTTGAGATGCCGCCTTTCCCTGAAGACAGGTTTATAAAGGCCGTTGAAGAAGTGGTAAGGGCCAATGAGGACTGGGTTCCTCCCTATGGCAGCGGCGCCACTCTCTATATCCGTCCCGTAATGTTTGCAACGGGAAATGTTATCGGAGTTAATCCTGCCGACGAGTATCAGTTCAGGATCTTCTGCACACCGGTAGGACCTTATTTCAAGGGCGGCGCAAAGCCCATATCAATAAAGGTCAGCGATTATGACAGGGCAGCCCCTCACGGAACAGGAAATATCAAGGCCGGCTTAAACTACGCCATGAGCCTTTATCCCATAGTTAAGGCTCACGAAGAGGGATTTGCCGAGAACCTTTACTTAGACGCGGGAACCAGGACCTATATCGAGGAGACAGGAGGAGCCAACGTGATCCTTGTGGACGACGAAGGCAACCTCACCATCCCCAAGTCCTATACGGATTCCATACTTCCTTCCATTACCCGTCGTTCTATCGCATATGTGGCAGAGCATATCCTGGGGCTCAAGGTTACCGAGAGGCCGGTTAAGCTTGAAGAGATCAAGGATTTTGCAGAAATGGGTCTCTGCGGCACAGCAGCTGTAATAAGCCCTGTGGGCAAGATCACAGACCACGGCAATGTAATAGAGATAAAGAGCGGAATGGATGAAATGGGTCCTGTTACAAAGAAGCTCTATGACACATTAACCGGTATCCAGATGGGCCATATCGAAGGACCCGAAGGCTGGGTACACGAGATACCCTGACAGACACTGTAAGGAACTGTTACGAGGAGCAGCATAACATCGGCGATGCGCAGGCACGTCATCGATGAGCGCACATGCCTGCGGTAAGGTACATGAAATGCCGAGATGCATAATGTCACCTCTGGATCTGACGGTAGAAGAGCTGGATGAGCTTATGAATACCGCCATGGATATAATGAAGAACCCGGACAGGTATGCCCATGCCTGCGATGGCAAGGTGCTTGCCACTCTGTTCTATGAGCCCAGCACCAGGACAAGGCTTTCCTTTGAGGCAGCCATGCTTCGGCTTGGGGGAAAGACCATGGGTTTCCACTCTGCCGATTCCTCTTCCGCAACGAAGGGAGAGACTGTGGCGGATACCATCAGGGTTATGTCCCAGTTCGCGGATATCTGCGCCATGAGACACCCGAAAGAGGGTGCAGCCTTTGTGGCTGCCGAGAAGTCCGGCATTCCCGTTATAAACGCCGGAGACGGGGGACATCAGCACCCCACCCAGACATTGACCGACCTCATGACCATAAAGGCCTTAAAGGGGCATTTTGACGACCTGACGGTGGGAATGTGCGGAGACCTTAAGTTTGGCAGGACGGTTCATTCCCTGATCCGTGCTCTGGTAAGGTATTCCAATGTAAAATTCATCTTTATTTCACCGAAGGAGCTGATGCTTCCCAGTTATATAAGGGAGGACCTCTTAAATCAGAATAATATCGCATACAGGGAAGTCACGAAGCTGGAGGATGTGCTTCCGAGTCTCGATCTCCTCTATATGACCAGAGTTCAAAGGGAGAGATTCTTTAACGAAGAAGACTATGTACGCTTAAAGGATTTCTATATCCTGGACAGAAAGAAGATGGAACTGGCAGGGAAAGACATGCTGGTGCTCCATCCCCTTCCCAGGGTAAATGAGATCGCAACCGAAGTGGATGACGACCCAAGGGCTGTGTATTTTGAGCAGGTCAGGTACGGTATGTACATAAGGATGGCGCTGATACTTAAGCTCCTTGATATTAAACCGTGAGGTAAGCTATGTCTGAGATGAACAGAACCCAGTATAAGCTCCATGTGGGCAAGATAGAGGAAGGTTTCGTGATAGACCATATCCAGCCGGGGAACGGAATGAGGATTTACCGTGATCTGGGACTGGATAAGCTTAATTGCGCAGTTGCCATTATCACAAACGCCTTCAGCATGAAGATGGGGAGAAAGGACATGATCAAGGTGGAGATGCCCTTAAGGGCTTATGACCTTGATATCATCGCATTTCTCGATCATTCCGCCACGGTGGATATTATCAAGAACGGAGAGATAATCGACCGGCCCAGGATGGAGCTGCCGAAGGAGATCAAAAACGTCATATCCTGCAAAAACCCCAGATGCATTACCAGCGTGGAGCGTGAACTGGATCAGATCTTCGTCCTGACGGATCCGAAGAACGGCACCTACAGATGCAGGTACTGCGAGACAAAATACAGGTAAGAAGGCTGCTTTAAGCCACGGGTTCAGGAACGTATGTTAAACATTAAAAAGACAGGAAACGGTTTCGCCTCCTGTCTTTTCTGTTTCACTTATTATACAGTGCCGGTTCCGGGGATCATTCCTTTTCGCTTAAGGATTTTCCCTGTACTATCTCAAACTCAACTCCTGTGGAATTGGGCTCGTCATTTTCAAAATTGTAGTCCTTGCCGGGAAGGATGGCATTAAGTACTATTCCTACGAAGGAACCTACAGCGAGACCTGAGAAGGAAAGAGTCATGTTTCCTGCAGGTATTGCTATGCAGCCGGCAGATGAGAAGTTGATGCCGATGGAAAGAACCATGATAAGTGCTGCGATGATGACGTTTCTGCTCTGGCTGAAATCAACCTTTGTTTCCACGATATTTCTTACACCCACTGCAGAGATCATTCCGTAGAGAACGAGGGAGATACCGCCCATGGTGGCTGCGGGCATTACCTCGATTATGGCTGAAAACTTGGGGCAGAAGGAGAAGATGATGGCCATTACAGCTGCAAGGCGAATAACCCTGGGATCGTAAACCTTTGTAAGGGTAAGGACACCGGTATTTTCACCGTAGGTGGTGTTTGCGGGAGCTCCGAAAAGGGAGGCTACCGTTGTTGCAAGACCGTCTCCTGTAAGGGTCCTGTGAAGTCCGGGATCCTTAATGAAGTTTTCACCGACAGTTGAAGAGATGGCTGAGATGTCTCCGATATGCTCCATCATGGTTGCAAAAGCTATGGGAACAATGGTGAACACTGAGGTTATAAGAAGAGCTGTATTGGTATTTCCGCCTGTGAAGATGGCGAATACAGTACGGCTGAAGTCTATGGGAAGACCGATCCAGGGAGCTTCGGCTACAGGGGTGAAATCAATGATACCTGCAATGGCAGCAGCGATATAGGAACCAACAACGCCGCAGATAATGGGAACTATCTTTATCATTCCCTTTCCCCAGATATTGCAGATAACGATTATAGCTATGGCCACAAGGGCAACCCACCAGTGGGTAGAACAGTTCTCTATAGCGGACTGGCTTAAGTTAAGACCGATGGCAATGATGATGGGGCCTGTAACCACGGGAGGGAAGTATTTCATTACCCTGTTTGCCCCGAAGGCCTTGAAGAGGCCTGCAAGGATCAGATATATGAGACCTGCGATGGCAACGCCGAAGCAGGCGTAGGGCAGGAGTTCCTTTTCACCGTTAGGCGCTATGGCTGCATATCCTGCAAGAAAGGCAAAGGATGAGCCAAGGAAAGCGGGAACTTTTTTCTTTGAGATAAGATGGAATAACAGCGTGCCGAGGCCGGCAAAGAGAAGGGTGGTGGAAACGGAAAGGCCGGTTATTACCGGAACCAGTACCGTTGCTCCAAACATGGCAAACATGTGCTGGACACCCAGGGTAAGCATCCGGGGTGTCCCCAGGACAGATGCGTCTCTTATGGGCTGATCTCCAATCTTCAGTTTCTGGCTGGTTTCTGTACTCATTTTGATATTCTCCTTTCGCTTTGAGGTTGTAAGTCCCTCCTCATGGACTTTCAACCCTTAAATATAAAAAAAGAAACAGGGGTTCAATAGATACCCCTGTTCCTGTTTTTAGCTTTAACATATTCGAGGAAGTCGTTTTCCGGAATGGGTTTTGAGAAGAAATATCCCTGCATGTAATCGCAACCCATTTCTCCAAGTACCCGGACCATTTCATTGGTCTCGACTCCTTCACACAAGACCTTGAGTCCTCTTGCCTGGAACATGGGAATAAGGTCTTCAAGAACGTTGTTGTCTCTCTCCGGTTCGAATTCTGCGGTGGCGGAAAAGGCTTCCCCACCGGCGGCAACGCTTAAGGCAAAGGACTGATCGAAATATGACCAGACAATTGACTTATCGATCTTGATGATGCTCAAAGGAAGAGAGAGCATGTTCATAAGATTTGAGTAGCCTGTGCCGTAATCATCAAGAGAGAATGAGAAACCGTCCCTGGAAAGGCGGAGCATATTCTCAATCACGACGGAGGCATCGGAAGCGGCAGTCTCAGTGATCTCAAGGTTTATAAGATCGGGGGAGACGCCGTAGGCTTTTCTTATGGCTATGATCTCATCTGCTAAATGCTCATTTAAGCATTGTATGGGAGAGAGGTTAACCTCTATGTAGTCAAGTCCGTATTTCTTTATGTCATGGGTATTGATAAAGGCGCAGATCTTTCTGAAAACCTGGAATCCCAGCTTTATGATGCTGCCGTTGGATTCGGCGGTCTTAATGAATTCATCCGGATAAATGACGCCGAGCTCATCATCAGTAATGCGGACAAGGGCCTCGGCTGAGCTTATCTTGTCGCTGTTGGGAGCATAGATGGGCTGGAACCATACCTCCAGGCTGTCTTCTTCCAGCGCCCTGTCCAAAGCCTGTCGTATCTTTAAGTCATGCCTGGTCTCAAATGAAAGCTCCTCGTCAACGGAAATAAAGGAGAAGGGTCCGTTCTTCACCGCATCCTCAAGGGCCCTGTCTATAAGGAAATTGATCTCCTGCATTTTTGAAATGGTGAGATCCGAGGAAATATAAGCGTAAGCGGGAGAAAAATTGAAACTTAAGCCGTTCTTTTCCCAGGGATCCAGAAAACGGCTGTCGATCACAGTCTTCTCTTTTGAGAAGTCGTAGAAACCTTTTTTAACAAGAAGGAAACGTCCGCCATGTATATAGAACGGGATCACTCCCTTGGTGCAGACTTCACGGCTCAGGTATTCGCCTATATCTTTTAAGAAAGGCTGGGTGATATCATCACCGTAGGAATTCCTGAAAACGGAATAATTGGAAAAGGCAATACAGAGGATGGAGTTCTTTACCCTTTCCTTGAAGTGTTCCCTCTGAAGGATATTAAAGCCGTCCCTTGAAAAAAGACCGATACGCTGGTCCCTGTAGCTGTCAGGATTCTGCACTGCAATGAACATTATGAGGCAGGACAGTGTAAAACCGGAACAAATGAGGGGAACAAAGGGGAAAAAGAGTATCTGGGCAAAAGCGAAGAGAAAAGTGATTATCGTAAATGCGTATAGGGATCTGCGGGAAAGAGCCTGTGTCTCCGATCTGTGCCTGTGGAGATAGAAACAGCTCACAACCAGCATCAATGCTGAGATAACATTGATGACATATCCGGCGGTAGTGGTGTAATATCCCCTTTCTTTGGTGTATTCACAACAGAAATTAGTAAAATAGGAGGTCAGGATCAGCGCCTCCATGGGTACCAGGATCAAAAAGGACAAACAGACCATCTTGCGGCTGTGTTGCTTCATCCTGTCCGTAAGACAGACAGCTAAATAGGAAATAGTAAAGGGAATGGAAGCAAGTACCGCATAAAAGAGGATGATGGTCGTATAGATAAACCAATACGGAAGATGAGCCTGTTTCTCTATGGCAAAAGAGGACATGATATCAAGAATGTCCGCCACTGCGATAGAGATAACCAGGCAGTTGAAAGCCAGGTTCTTCCTTAAGGGAAGATCCCTCCGGATTATATTGTATACCAGCATGACGCTCAACACAAAAAGAGACGCCAGGCCGAAATCCATGTTCCAAGTCATAGGTTCCACCAGTTGTCAAAATATGTACGTACAAATTTTCAGACAAATCATAAAAAATACCGTCTCTATGCTGTAGAAAAACACAGTAATTGCATTTTGTACGTACAAATATACAATAACATATTTTTAATTGAAAAGAAATACGAAATATTGTATACTTTTTTCCTGGATTATCCGTTAATTTGTCCATATTTTACAACAGCTTAAACATTTAAGTAAAAAGCGTATGCGGAGATGTCGGTTTTGAATACTGAATTGAAGAAGAAAGATCTGAACAGAATATATGTGATCACGGCTGTCATTCTGGGAACTGCCGTCAATGTAGGCCTGTCCTATGCTGCATTCAGGCTGGATCTTCCGATGTACCTTGATACCATAGGTACCATAACCGTTGCCGTTCTGGGCGGGCTTTTCCCGGGGATATTCACCGGTGTGGCCACAAGCGTCCTCTGCGGTCTCTTTAATCCCTATTCAATATACTATACCCTTATAAGTGTGCTGATATCCGTGGCAACTTCCTGGTTCGTATCCAGGAACAGGCTGAACAAAGCCCCGGGATTTGCTATGTATGTCTGCGTGCTGGCCTTTTTGGGAGGCGTTCTGGGAACCCTTTTCCAGTGGTTATTACTGGGAGGTCCTCAGTTTAAGGCGGTTGCCGAGGCTTCTTCAACCATAAAGGCCGTCACCGGCATGGCCCCGATCCTCAGCGCCATGATAGTCAATTTCGGACTGAATGTGGTGGATAAGGGTATCGCCGCTGCCGTTGCCATGTTTGTTACCCGTATAGTCCCGGAAGAGATCAAGACCGGGATGTGGAATAACAGCTGGAAGCAGGTTCCCTTCTCGAAGGAGGAGCTGAAGGGGCTCTTAAAAAAGAGTAAGAGCAAGCCCAAATCCATTCAGAGGAGGATGAGTTTCCTGATCCTCTTTGCAGCTGCTTCCCTTACGGCTATCATGTGCTGGATAAGCATTTCCCTGTATTACGAAGACACTAAAAAGGAATACACCCAAAATGCTCAGAGCGCTGCAAGATTTGCCGCAGGCGTTGTCGATGCCGACAGGATCGGGGAATTCATGAGAAAGGGAGATGAAGCGGCCGGCTATATGGAGACCAGGAATCTCCTCTACCGCATAAGGGATAATTCCCCGGGCGTTAAGTACCTCTATGTGATAAAGGTGGAAAAAGACGCATGCTATGTGGTATTCGACCTGGATACGGTGGATACTCCAGCCATCGAGCCCGGAGGAAAGATTGAGTTCGAGGAGGCCTTCCTTCCCTATCTTCCCACACTTTTTGAGGGTAAGGAGATACCGCCTATAGAATCCAATGACGTTTCAGGCTGGGTACTTACCGCCTATTATCCCGTAAAAAACTCTGAAGGTATCACGGTCTGCTATGCGGCTGCGGATGTTTCCATGGACTTCCTTTCCGCATTTGTCAGGGGTTTCATAACAAAGACCATACTTATCTTCTCCGGATTTTTTATCCTTGTGCTGGGATACGGTCTCTGGGTCACCAGATATTACCTCTACTATCCCATAGGCAGCATGACTGCTTATGCCGATGACTTCATCAAAGAGAGTGATGAACAGAAGGAGATGGATAAGAAAGTCAGGGCAATAAAAGCTCTGGGTATAAGGACTGATGATGAGGTTGAAGCTCTTTATCAGGCCCTGTGTCGCATGGCTTCCGGCATGTCGGACCAGATGAGGGCAGTGCGCTACTATGCGGAGACCACTTCCCAGATGCAGAACGGCCTTATCATCACCATGGCGGACATGGTGGAAAACCGGGATTCCGACACAGGAGCCCATGTGCATAAGACCTCGGCATATGTGCGTATCATTCTGGAGGGTCTTAAGGCGAAGGGCTATTACGAGAGTAAGCTTACGCCAAAGTATATGTCTGACGTGGAGATGTCGGCACCCCTCCATGATGTGGGGAAGATAAATATCCCAGACGCCATACTTAATAAGCCCGGAAAGCTTACGGATGAAGAATACGAGATCATGAAGACCCATACCACGGCGGGTAAGAAGATCCTTGAGAACGCCATAAGCACCCTTCAGGGGGAAAACTACCTGAAGGAAGCGAGAAATATGGCGGCATATCACCATGAACGCTGGGACGGAAAGGGATACCCCGAGGGGCTTAAGGGTGAAGTCATTCCTCTTTCCGCGAGGGTTATGGCTATTGCGGACGTATTTGACGCTCTTTCATCCCCCAGGGTCTATAAGCCCCCCTTCCCTTTGGAAAAAGCCCTTGAGATGATCAGGGAGGGAGCAGGGAGCCAGTTTGACCCCAAGTGTGTGGAGGTATTCATGGATAATCTTTCCGAAGTGAAGGTTGTTCTTAAAAAGTATAATGAAACATAACTGTTCAGAATAGTGACAGGGAGGTTTATTTGGGTTATGAGGAACCGGAAAGCGTTTTTTCTTATCGCGCTGCTTTCTTTCATCATGATTATTACCGGCGTCTCATCAATGGCGGAGGAAGTACAGGAGTCTCACGAGGGGCACAAGACCGGAGGAGGTTACGCCGCTTCCGGACAGCTTTCCGGAGTGGGATATACCGCGAAGATCTACGACGCCACAAACGGACTTCCCACCTCTGACGCCAACTGGATAATGGGAGCCAGGGACGGATATATATGGATCGGTGGATACAGCGGGATAATCCGCTTTGACGGAAATACCTTTGAAAGGCTGGATGCCTCCGGGGGACTTACCAGCGGCAGGGTAATATTTGAAGACAGCAAAGGCAGGATATGGGTCGGTACCAATGACAACGGCGCGGTTATGATAGACGGAACCGAATCCGTTCACTATACATACAGGGAGGGGTTAAAATCCTCTTCCATAAGAGCCTTTGCGGAAGATAAGTACGGTAATATCTATATCGGATCCACAAGCGGTATATCCTATGTGGACGTAAGCGGTGCCCTTAATACCATTGCCGACGATAAGATAAATGACGAGATCATAGAACGGCTGGTATCCGATTCCGAAGGAAGGATATACGGTAATACAGGCCAGGGCTCTGTTTTTTCTGTTGAAACGGGGCGCGTAACTGAATTCCATACACATGAGGAGCTGGGGATCCCTATGGTCAATACCGTCTTTGCGGATCCGGAAAAGCCCGGAATGGTGTATTACGGCACAAAGGAAAGTGTGGTCTTTTACGGAAGATTCGGCGATAAGGCAGATGCCTTAAAGAGTATCCCTGTGGATCCTGCACGGAATGTGGTCTGGATAACAAAGGCTTCGGAAAGGATCTGGATCACCACTGAGGAGATCTCGGGATATCTGGATGAGGAAAAGCATTTCCATACCCTCCACAATCTCCCTATGAACAATTCAATATATATGATGACCGAGGATTATCAGGGTAATCTCTGGTATGCCTCCTCCAGACAGGGCGTTATGGAGGTGGTCACAAACAACTTCCTTAATATTACGGAAGAAGCGGGTCTTGAGCCGGAGGTGGTGAATTCCACCTGCATGAGGGATTCAAGGCTCTATGTGGGCACGGACAGCGGTCTCCGTATACTGGAGGGACACAGGGTTGTCACAAACGAGCTCTCAAAAATGCTTGACGGCGTAAGAATACGTTGTATTACAAGAGACAGTAAGGAGAATCTCTGGATATCCACCTTCGATAATATCCAGGGGCTTATCTGTTACGGTCCTGATGAAAGCATAACCTTCTTCAGGGAAGAAGAGGGCATGACCAGCAATCTTGTGAGATGTACGACAGTTGCGGAAGACGGTTCCATAATAGCCGGGACCAATGACGGCATCAGTGTCATCAAAGACGGAAAGGTCGTACGGACCATAGGGCATTCCGATGAAATAAGCAATACCGTTTTCCTTACCGTGGAGGAAGGGGATGACGGTGAGATCTATGCGGGAACCGACGGTGACGGGATCTACTGCATCGGAGAGGATAAGGTCAAGAAACTGGGCAGGGAGGACGGTCTTACCAGCGACGTGATACTCCGGATCAAGAGGGATAAGGAAAGAAACGTTTTCTGGATAATAACCTCCAATTCCATTGAGTATATAAAGGATGGGAGGATCGTCAATGTGGACACCTTCCCCTATAACAATAACTTCGATATCTATTACGGCAGCGATGACACACTCTGGATACTGTCATCCTACGGCGTATTCGCTGTAAAGGCTGAGGACCTTATAAT
>JAFSKT010000126.1 GCA_017448845.1 Lachnospiraceae bacterium | reverse complement strand
TCTCCCGCTTATCGTCTAAACCTCCACAAAAAACCCCACCACGAACTTAAAGCCCCCCTGGATCATAAAGATCAACGGCACAAAGACCGGATTGTACTGGGAGATATCCGTTACCGATAACGGCCCGGGCTTTTCCGCAAAGGACATAGAAGAGCTGAATAAGAAGATAGAATATGTAAACGAGACCGAAATGCTCCCCAGCCTTGAGATCAACGGAATGGGGCTTATGAACATATATATCCGCTTTAAGTCGCTGTATGACGGAAAGCATATCTTCAGGATAAGCAACGATGCGTCGGGAGGCGCCATGGTGATAATAGGCGGTGAATACGACCTGCCGCAGGATAAAAACGGGGAAGGATAAGATTATGGCAAAAGAATACCGGGTATTTGTGGTGGAGGACGAAAACCTCATCGCGAAAAACATAGCAAAGAATATTGAAGCGGAGAATCCGGCCTTTAAGGTAACGGGGATGTTTTCCAACGGGGAAGATGCTCTGTCCGCCATCAGCGAGCAGCCTCCGGAGGTGGTTTTTACCGATATTTCAATGCCTGTTATGAGCGGTTTGGAACTGGCTTCAAAGATACACGAATCCTTCAGCCACGTTAAAACCGTGATAATCACGGGATATGCGGATTTCGAATATGTAAAGGAAGCTCTCCACTATGATGTGGAGGACTATCTCCTGAAACCCGTTAATAAAGAAGAACTGAATAAGGTGCTGAAAAAGATTGAATTATCCTTAACGGACATTTCAGATCCCCATTCCCATTCCGCCGGAGAGGAGCGGGATCTTTCGCCACAGGAGATCGTAACACTTGTGAAAGATTATGTGAAAAAGAACTATGCCGGGGATCTGGACCTGAATACCATTGCCCAGAACCTTGGTTTTTCCTCATCCTATCTCACAAAGATCTTCAATAAGATAGAAAATACCACTCCCTCAAAATATATCCGGAATTACCGTATGGGAGTGGCAAAGCAGCTGTTAGCCGATAAGGACATGACCATAAGCCAGGTGGCCTCCTGCGTAGGCTATAACGATCCCTTTCATTTCAGTAAATCATTCAAGCAGACCTTCGGGATCAGCCCCACGGATTTCAAGGAAAAAGCAGGATCATAAGATGCGAAGCATATAGACAAGTTCCTGAAAACCGCTGTAGCGGGACTTAAAGCCCGCGGGGTTGCGGCCGAATTCCTCAAAGCCCAGGCTCCGGTACATGGATATTGCCCTGCTGTTTTCAGCCACCGCATTTAATTCAAGCTGATAATACCCGGCTTCTTTCGCGCATTTGATACAGGCTTCCGTAAGAGCCCTGCCAAGTCCTAAACCCCAGTATTCCTTTAATACGCTTATCCCGAACTCAGCCCTGTGGCTCACCTTATCCTTGGCCCCTATGGCCTCAATACCGGCAGTTCCTACTACCTTTCCGTCTATCCGGGCTACTATTTCTATTTCCCGGGGATTCTCTGTCTTTTCCTTCAGGAATTCCCCTTCCTCTTCCGCGTCAAAACTGTTTTCATCCGGATATGACAGCATATAATCCGTTTCTCCATGAGTGGTGTTAAAAACCTCATAGACCTCTTTTCCGTCTGCGATCTCGCCGTTCTTAAGCCAGGCTTCTTTTCCGTTCTTTAGTATTATCTTCTGATCGTACTTCATCTTTTGCTAAATACCTGAACTCTTTCTCCGAAGTGTCTCTAGTTTATCAGCTTTCAATGATCATTAAGAGCTTCTGTTTCAGCACATAGTACTTCTGCAGCAGGAGCTCCATCTTAGCGGTCTCTTCTTCCGTCCTGTCTTTCATATATTCGTCAAAGAATATCTGCCAGAACTCCTTGCAGTTTTCGTAGCTCATTTTGAAAACACTGCTGCAGTACATGGGCCTGTCTTTTTCCACTTCCACAAGAGAGGCATACAGAGCCTGCAGGTCGAATATGGGATGTCCGTAGGCTGCTCCCGACATATCCATGAGCATCAGCTCGTCGCCGTCCACAATGATATTGGAGGGATTGATGTTTCCGTGTATGAATCTTCTGCTGTTGGGGATGCCGTCCAAAAGTGTGGTGATATTACGGCGGTCGTTTTCAGGAAGCCTGTCTCCCGCAATGTTAAGCCATTCCCTGTACCTGTCCTTGATATCCGGGAACTCATCTGCCTCGATCTCATGTATTTCATTTAAGAAAGCCGCAAATTTCCTGGCAAGATCGGGAAGCCTTCCCGGATCCAGCCTTATGGTTTCCGCCAATGTAGTATTTCCGGCAGACTCATAGATTATCCCGTAATTATCCCCCACAGTCACTATGTCAAAGGGGATAAGGGTGGGCACCCCTGCGATCATTGCCGCCCGGGCGCTGTCCCTCTCCTTCTTGATCTCATCCATGGACACGTCTTTATTAAAGACCTTGACCATATTGTCGTCTCCATAGAGGTATATGGCTCCGTTTAAGCTTCTTATTACCGATTCACGGCTGTCAAGGTTAATGGATCTCATCTTTCTGCTGATCTTAAAGGCATCGGTAAATCTGGTCACCTCAAAAACGTCATAGACCGTATCGGAAACATTCACTATTTCCAGATCCGTCTTTTTACGTTTCCTGACCCGGAGAAGAATTCTTAAGCCCGCACTTGAAATATAGTCAAGATCCCTGAAATCGAAGGACACTTCATGGTCCGGATACTTATCGATCTCTTCAAAGATCTCTCCTTCCACCTTGTCTGCATTTTCCGAATCTATCCTTCCCTGGGGAAAGAATTTTAACAGCCCATTCCTTACAAATACGTGCATAACATCCTTCCTTTCGTAACTATTCAGACTCCTTTGATCTCTGAATAATTACTGTCTTCCCGCTTTTGGGGCCCCGCTGCCTGAAATCCCCTTACTCTGCCACCTTGAATTCGATCAGGGGCTTCTTTTCCCTTTCGGCCAACAGCTTGTCAAACTCTTCCTGTCCGCCGGTGAAATCCTTGGAATCAAAGGTATTGGTCTCTCTTGTAAATCCGCTGAATTCATTGGATCCGGAATTCACGCCGTCTTCGATACTGTCCTTATACATGAGTGCGCCGTCCGAAGTCAGGAAATATGTAAAATAGCTGTGGTTATCGCCACCGTAGAGAATTCCGTCAGCAAGTCTTAAGGGGTAAGCGGATCCGTTGCCGGATGCGAGTCCCAGCCACTTAACCTTACCATCCATCTTTCCATAAAGTGAAACATCGTATGCGCTGTGGTCAGCTTCAAACACCAGATCCGTTACGGCAAGTATGTCTTCGTCACTTCCGGTAAGCTTAATATATGCGTATCCCTGTCCCTTTGTAAGGGCAGCTATCACTTCGTCATAGCTCTCAAATGAGGTCTTTCCCGACTGCTCCTGAACGAAATCCTCAGCCACTTCTTCATAGGGCTCGCTTCCGCCGTCATACATCTGCTCAACAACTGCCTGTATGTCAAAGCCGTCAAGATCGTCGGATGCTGTGGAAAGGGAATAGAGTATCCCTATTTCCACGTCATACCAGGTAAGCTCATCCACATATCCGGAATCGTTAATGGAACGGCGCATCTTTCCCTTCATATTTCCGCCGCCCCAGTTTGCTAAGGTAACTTCCTCAGGACCATAGGTCCATTCCACATAATTACCGCCTATATCCGTATCTTCCGGAGCACCCACCTGTGCCCTGGCGGTAAAGGGCAGGTCATCAAGTATAAAGCTCAACTGAACCATGGGGCCTATTCCCTTATCGCTGTCCCCCAGGTCTTCACACTTCATCCATCCCTCGTCCTTTGCGCCTTCAGGGGCTATAAAGAGCCTCGGAACGATCTCATGGGCCTCTTCGGATGTTATATCCACCCAGGGATTTCCTATTGCGGTATTCTCTTCCTCAGTTGCCGCGGTCTCTTCCGCTGTCTTTTCGGTAGCTGTTTCTTCCTTTGCTGTCTCAGGTGCCTTTTCCGGGGCTGCCTCTTCCTTCACGGCTTCCGTACTTCCCGCATCAGCGGCAGGCTTTGCGGCATTCCCGCATCCTGCTGCAGTGCAGCATGTGAGTACTAAAACTGTT
>JAFSKT010000125.1 GCA_017448845.1 Lachnospiraceae bacterium | reverse complement strand
GCCAAGGAGTTCCCGGGCCTTTGACATCAGTTCCGGCGATGCTTCCCCGGACATTTCTTCCTTCATGGCCTTGTCTAAAAGGGCCTTTGAAAGAAGAAGGCTGTCTTCTGTTGATAGGCTTCCGTCGGCAACCTTTGACGCAATGGAAGGATTGAGCCCTGCTTCCCTCATCATGTCCGAAAGCTTATTGCTCCCCTCTTTCCCGAGAAGGGTATGTAGGTCGTCCGTCACATGACCTGTGAGATCTGTAGATTGCTTTATCTGGCTTTGCCCTTCCTCTTTAGGAAGCAGGGCTTCTTTAGCATTATCTGCTCCTTTAGGGTTTTCGGCGCCTTCTGCTTCTGCCGCTTGCTTCAGCTCTGCCTCTAAATTCTTTAATTCCTCCGGATTAAGCTTTAAGAGTTTAGCAACGTCTTCAAAGTCCCCGTTTAAGGCTTTATCCAGGGCAGAGGACAATCCTTCACCCTTTCCCTCAAAGAAAAGATTGAATACCTGATCGTTGGTCTTTAAGCCCTCTTTAGCTATATTGGAAAGGTCCTGGGAAAGGCTGTCTAAGCTGTCCGCTATCTTATACTGGTTTTCCTTATAGGCTTCAAATTCCTTTATATTGCTGTCATTAAGGGGTATTTCCAGCTCCTTCATCTGCACTATGGACTTGGGGTCCGCAAAGGGAAATCTTGCGGTGTCCGCCGCCATATTCTGTAAGGATCTGGAATCTATTGGAAGACCTCTCTCCATCATTGAGGTCACCATATCCGAATTCTGTTTTGTAAAGGGAAGTCCCGCCTCATGAAGGGCCTTGCCGACGGCGGAATTGCCGTCCAGATTGGCATAAAGAGGAGTAAGGGATATCTTTGAATCGCTGGCACCGCTTACGGTGAATGAAAGAGTCTGTCCGGGAGTGAGCCCTAATCCTTTGGAAAGAAAGGCATTTAATCTGGTATTATCGCCAAGTAAAAGGGAAACTGTACCGTCTTCATTCATTCCCAGTATCTGTCCGGATAAGGTATCTCCGGCTTTCACATAGTGAACCGCATCCGAAGGCACGGTCGCGATCTTCTGCCGTGTAAGCTCCGATTCGGATACGCTCTGGGTATTGCTGAGCCCTGAATTTATGTCATATAATCCGGTATTTGTATTGACATTTATATTCATACGAAGTTTGCTGTAAAGCTCCTCCTGTGGATGGGCGATAAGCCCAGCCTCTTTATGGCTTCAATATGCTCTTTACTGCCATATCCCTTATTTCCGCTGAAACCGTAGCCCGGGTATACCCCGTCCATCTTTTCCATGAAATGATCCCTCTCCACCTTGGCAATGATGGATGCCGCCGCAATGGAAGCGCTTTTTGCATCGCCTTTGATGATGGGGACCTGCTCTATATCAACTCCGGGAACAGTAACAGCATCATTTAATAATATATCGGGTATTATGCTGAGATTATTAACAGCATCCTTCATGGCTTCCAAAGTGGCGTTAAGTATATTTATCTCGTCGATCCTGCTTTGATCCCTGTACCCGAAAGCGTATGATACCGCCTGTTTTTTTATAATCTGTGAAAGCTCCTCCCTTTTCTTAGGGGAAAGCTGCTTTGAATCATTGATATAGAGGATGTCGCAGTCCTTTGGGAGTATAACGGCCGCAGCCACCACAGGTCCGGCCAAGGGGCCACGTCCCACCTCGTCTATTCCGCATATATACTGACAGGAAGCATATTTTCTCTCAAAGGAGAACATCTCATACATACGCTTTCTTTCTGCTTCCAGGTCTGAGATCTGCTTCTCCGCGCTGAGGATGAGCTTCTTTACCCCTGCTCTCTCATCTCCCTCAAATTCAGCGATAAAGAGCCTTAAACTCTCTTCACTGCCCTTATTTCCTGCTTCCTTAAGCTTTTCTTTTATCTCTGAAATTGAAACTGCCATTATTTCACCAACCCAAATCTGTCAAAGGGACTGACCCTTAGGAAAACTTTACCGATTATCAGGTCCCTGTCTATATTTCCTACCTCCGGGCTTCTGGAATCCACGCTGTCGTTCACGTTGTCACCCATGACAAAATACTCATTCTCATGAAGGGTTATCTCAGTTGAAACAAGACCGGCGTTCATGATCTTATCCCGGTTGTATCTGTAGGGTAGAACTTTGGAGTCGATCAAAAGAACTCCCTCCCTTATTTCCACAGTCTCTCCGGGGAGCCCGATTATCCGTTTTACAAAATATACACCTTTTTCGCCTGTATAGGGGAATACTACGATATCAAATCTCTCCGGGTCGCTGAAACGGTAGCTCAGCTTTTCAACCAAAAGCGAATCCCCGTCCTGGAGGGTGCTTTCCATGGATCCGCCTTCAACCACAGTCCTCTGGAAGACTAAGATCTTTACTGCCAGTGCCAGAGCAAGGATTATTAGAATATATATGCTGTAACCTACAACTTTTTTCGCTGTACGCATCCGTTTTCCCAGGGTTAGAATACTTATCAGGGAGCTTCCGGAGGCTCTTCCAGAGTTATCCTTCCGATACGCCCGCTCCTGAAATCATCGAGAATAAAGGAAACCGCCTTGTCCGTATCCGGTTCCCCGCCTTTTTTCAGGGCATTCCTGTGAAGAGCGGCTTCTTTAAGCATTTCATTAAGTCCCATCTCAGGTGTCAGCCCGTAAATATTATAGAGCATTTCCGGCTCTTTAGCTATGGTTTCGGACAAAAACTTCCTGACCATTTCTTCCCGGTTCAATACCTGATCATTCATGCTCCCGAGAAGGGCAAGATTAAAGCCGGTCTCTTCATCATCGATCTTCGGCCAGAGTATTCCCGGCGTATCTAAAAGTTCCAGATTTTTTCCCATACGGATCCACTGCTTTCCTCTGGTAACTCCCGGCTTATTTCCGGTCTTTGCTACCGCTTTTCCCGCATAGGAATTTATGAAGGTTGATTTTCCTACATTGGGTATCCCCGCCACCATGGCTCTCATGGGACGGTTGATTATGCCCTTCTTCTTATTCTTTTCGATCTTTTCCCTGCAACAGACCTGCACCGCGGCATCTATCTCCCGCATGCCCTTTCTGCCTCTGGAATCCAGGGCTACGGCTTCGATACCCTTTTTCTTAAAATAGGCTATCCAGGCTGCGTTCATCTTCTCATTAGCCAGATCGGCCTTATTTAATAACACCATCCTGCCTTTTCCGGCGCATAGTTTATCTATTTCGGGATTTCCTGAAGAAAGGGGTGCTCTGGCGTCCAGGAGTTCGATAAGGAGGTCGATTATCTTTATATTCTCCTCCATCATCCTCTTTGCCTTCATCATGTGTCCGGGAAAATAATTATAACTCATTCTACGAATCCTATACCTGTGTCTCCCCCAGCCATGTGAAACCAGGCTTTTCCTGTGATATGTTCGATATTTACGGCTCCGAGATTGGCTGAGCGGCTGTCCTCGGAGGAATTGCAGTTATCACCCATTACAAAATACTCTTTTTCCTTGAGTTTTATCGGCTCCGACGCGATACCGGGATCCGATATCATATCGTCGAACATCTCATTCTTCGGCTCTCCGTTTAAAAAGAGTATTCCATCCCTTATCTCAAGGGAGTCTCCGGGCACTGCCACCACCCGCTTTACGGATAGATGGGCATTTGAATTTCCGTTTGGAAGGAATGCGACTATATCCCCTCTTTTCGGGGGTATGATATTATAGACTATCCTGTTTAAGAAGATCACCTGGCCGTTATAGAGGGAAGGCTCCATAGAAGTTCCTATAACGGTTGTTTTTAATCCCAGAGTATATACAAAGAAATAAGCTAAAAGCGCGCCTAAAAACACCATGAAAAGGTAAGATGCAAATGCT
>JAFSKT010000124.1 GCA_017448845.1 Lachnospiraceae bacterium | reverse complement strand
TTCTTACAACATGGGTTCTTCTAATCTCTCCATAGGTAAACAGGCCTTTGATAACTGTAATAAACTTAAAGATTTTTCCTTCACTTCCGGTGATAATAAAAGCAGGATCTCATCCATTGGTCAGGAAGCTTTCAGGAACTGCAAAGCATTGACCAACATTAACCTTACATCTAATAATGACCTTCTACAGGGAAAGGGGATCTTTTCAGGATGTAGCGGGCTTAAAACCGTAACCGTTGATATCAGCAAATACAATTCCACAAAATACAATATTCCGGAAGCCACATTCAGCAACTGTTCGAAGCTTGAAAACGTCACCGTTATAAATGTCGGAACCATTGAAAAAGACGCCTTTAAAAACTGTACAATGCTTAATAGCTTTGACTCCGGAAAAACTAACGCGATAAATGCCATGGCTTTTTCAGGCTGCAGCAATCTCACGGACTTTACTGTGGGAGCAAGTCTCACGAATCTCTCCGGCCCTATAACAGATAAACCTAATCCGGCTCTTAGATTCAGTGTAAATGAATCCAACGAAACCTTCCATGCCACGGAAGACGGGGATATGATAATCAAAACGAGTACAACCGTGGTGCTTGGCTCCGGGACAGACCCTGTGGTACCGGAAGGCGTAACTGCCATAGCCCAGGGCGCATTTCAGAATCATACCGGACTTGTGACCATCGATCTTCCTGCCTCCCTGACGGTTATTGATGGCTACGCATTTTACGGCTGCAGTAATTTAAGAGAAAAGATATACAGAGGTGGTGATTGGAGCAATGTGAACATTGGTGATCATAATGACCCCATAAAAAACGCCGATCTGACCGTCATCTCAAGGGAAGGTGATTTTGCGGGAAATCAGCTTCATTGGGAATTCAGCGACTATGAAAAAGAACTGGCTATTACGGATAACTCAAGCGGTTGTACTGTAATACCTGATTTCAATAACTCCACAGACAGGGCTCCCTGGTATATATGGAGGCCGGATATTATAAAGATCAACGGTGATTTTATCACCGAAGTTGGTAACTATGCATTCTACGGCTGTAGAAAACTGCCTTCCGCTTATCCGGGCATTAAACTCGGCGGTGTAAGTTCCGGAACCGGAGGTCTTACAAGGATAGGTAAATATGCCTTTGGTAACTGCAGCAGTCTTACTTTCTTCAGGGGTTATGACGAAGATGACCTTGAAGGTTTCAAGTTTGCCTCTGCAGGCGGTACCGTAGAAGAGAACGCATTCAGCGGCTGCGTAAAACTTGAAGAGATCGATACTCGCGAAGTAAAAGTCACCCTTGAGGCGGGATCCTTTAACGGCTGTACATCGCTTAAAAAGGTGGTTATAGGTAAAGATACCTCCTTTGAGGCTCCCCTTACAGACAGCACAAATTCCCTGGAGGAACTGCATGTAGATGTCAATAATGGCAGCTATTCAGGTTCTGACGATGATTCGTTTATCACCAGCAAAAATAAAAAGACACTTTTACTCTGTACCAGGGACTGTACTGACATCCCTGACGGGATTGAGACCATCGGAACCGGAGCTTTCTATAACCTGAACAGTCTGCAGACAGTAACCATCCCTTCCTCTGTTAAGAAAATTGAGGCAAATGCCTTTTTCGGCTGTACCGGGTTAGAACAGATAAACTATCTGGGGAATGAAGATGCCTGGGCGAATATCGATATATCTGATACCGGTAATTCAATCCTTAATAAATCAAATATTAACTTCCTTGCAACGGAAGGCGACATAGAATGTGAAGGCGGTACTCTCCATTGGAATATCGAAGATAAGCCCATTCTCGGAGAGATCACAAAAACTCTGGTATTTACCGTGAAAGACGGCACTGTTACGTCTCTTAATGATTTTGAAAGTGCCTTGAATGTACCCTGGTCCGCTTCCGCAACGAGGATACAGAGAGTCGAAGGCGACTTTTTAACCTCCGTCGGTGCATATGCTTTCTGCAGCTTCACCAGGGTTACAAATGATAACTTTGTCCTTACTTCCATGAAAAAGGCCGGCTCCCACGCTTTTGAAAACTGTGACTCTCTTGATAAAGTCATTAATGACAGCACCATTACGGATATCGGGGACTTTTCTTTTTCAGGCTGTGACGGGATCACTACCGAAAGCGGCTTTACTTCATCTCTTAAAACCATGGGCGCAGGTGCCTTTGCGGAATGCGGAAAACTTGAAGAGATCCACATTCCGGGCAGCGTCACTTCCATAGGAACCGGAGTGCTGAAAAATTGTCCGAAGCTTGAAAAGATTGTAGTAACTGACAGCGAACGGTATAAGGGAAATGCCGAATATCAGATCCTCCTTCAGGTTGATGAGGGAGCAGTTACAATTCTCGCTGTGGTTCCGACTGTCAGTATTCTTGATCTTTCAGGTACCGGTATCACAGATATAGGCGAATCAGCTTTTTCAGGCTGTACTCTTTTGGAAAGCATTACTCTTCCCGATGATCTTGAAAGTATCGGCAACAATGCCTTTGAAGGCTGTGAGAATCTTGAAAGCTTTACCGTGCCCGCAGGCGTGGATCATATCGGTTCCTCTGTATTTAAGGGCTGTGAAAAGCTTACGGAATTAAAATCCGACAGCGAAAAATTCAATGCGGAAAACAATACCCTTGTGGAAACCGAAACCAAAACTCTCATTGCCGGCTGTAACGGCAGCACTGCCATACCTGACGGAGTTGAAGCCATAGGCGACGGAGCCTTTGACGGCTGCTCCCTGATCGCTGCAACACTTACCATTCCTTCAAGTGTTAAAAGTATCGGGGCTTATGCATTTTCAGACTGCCCTGCCATTAAAGATACTGTTGACTTAAGCAGCATTTCCGAAGTGGGCGACAGCGCCTTTGAAAACTGTGAAAACATTACAAAAGTCACTCTTCCTGTGATCACGGCTGACAGTGTCTTCGGGATTTCTGTATTTAAGGGCTGCATCAGTCTGGAAAGCGTTACCATTCCAAACGGCCTCACACTTATCCCCGAGTCCGCTTTTGAAGACTGCTTCAGCTTAAAAAGGCTTGATCTGCCAAAGAGCGTTACCGTAATAGGTAAAAATGCCCTTAAATCCACCTCCCTTGAAACCGTAAACTTTGCCGGTACCAGAAGTGAATGGAACAGGATAAATATCGGCAGCGGGAACGATGAACTCCTGTCTGCAGCAATAAATACAAGGCCTGATGAATCTCCCGCTCCTCCCAGGCGAGATGATGACTATACAGTTAGATATACTGTAACCTATAAACCCGGTTTCGACGGTCCCGAAAAAATAACTGAAACAAAATATAAGGGTGCCTTGATCGCTCTGAGTCCTTCACTCTTCACCAGAGACGGATTCACTCTCGTCGGATGGAAGGATGAGGACGGGGCCGTCTATGCTCCGGATCAGAGCGGTATTGCAGTCAATAGTAATATGACCTTCACAGCTCAGTGGTCTTCTGCTGTCGAGTCTCCCACGAAGGTTATCTCAAAGCCCGTTACGATCAAAGACAGCAACGGCAATGAGATCAATATAAATATGGATATCGAGCTCACGAAGGCCGTGTCCTTCAACGGATTAAAACATGAGTGGACCGACGGAAAGGCCGGAGGCAAAGCTTCCACGGACATCACCGTTAAGATCTCCGGCGGCATTGAGAACTACGCTGATATAAAGAAGATAAAGATAAAGAACAATAAGAACGCCTCAGCGGATTCCTCAAAGAAGCCTGCAGTCATCATCACCCTTAAGCCCACAGGTAGTGATAAGGCTGTAAAGAAGTCATTAAACGAGATTAATAAGACTCTTAAAAAGGACGCCGAACTCACCTTTGAGATAAAGCCCCTTGACCTTACATATATGGGTGACAGCCTCCATGGGGTTCCCAACGGCAAAAAGACCAAGCTTAAGAAGCTCACTGCCGACGTACCCGCAGGCTCTTCCACAAAGACCGTTAAGCTATCAAAAAAGGACTTTTCTGTGGATCAGATAGATGCCGAAAACGGCACAGCCACCATCACCGGCAAGGGCAACTGCAAGGGAACGGTTACGATTAAGTTCTGATAATCTTCTTTCAATTAAATCTGCATTATATCACTGGCACAGCCGTTACATGCAACAAGCGGCTGTGCTTTTCTGTACGTTTTATCGTACAGCTTCCGAGTTACCATTTAATATGTAAGAAAGAAAAAAGCAGAACATATTTTCGATTTTCTATTGACAAGCAAACGAACGTTCGATATAATCATAATCAAGTCGAACGAATGTTCTGTAATGGTAGGGTTGAAATATTGAGGTTACGGGAGAGATGACAGATATGAGAAGATCAATGGAAATGGAACAGAATGTAAGATCAGCAGGAACAGGAAAACATAGAAGGACTGCAGGGAAAAGAAGGATGAAGAGAATGGTCTCCAGGTTTCTGACTGCTCTTGTTGTACTTATTATGGTGTTCACTTTCACTTTCTGCGTCCACATATTTGCGGGCCAGAACTTCTCTTCTTCTGATACTAAGGAAAAGATGTACACCTCTGTTATTGTTTATCCCGGTGACAGCATAGATTCTCTTGCAGCTGAATATCTCTCTGATGAATACGAAAACAAAGATGCATTAAGGCGCGAGATCATCTCCATTAATCACCTGGACTATGAAGGAAGCCTCACTGCCGGCAATCACATCATTGTGCCGGTGTACAGGTAAATAATACCCACCTCAATATACTCTTTTTTATCATATGTATATAGTCTCTATTTATTTAATACGGAATATGTTATAATGACCTTACCAAGAAGGTCTCCCTTTGGGTAAATCAGGGAAGTCTTTTAAGGGCTCTCTAACTTGGAATAATCCAAAAGAAAGGGCCCGGCGGAGGTATCGGGTTATGGTTGAAGAAATGGGAATGACAAACAAACAATTTCAAGGTTTTATCAGACTTGCTTTAGGATGGATAGAAAAGGCATTGGAAGAAAGCCCTAATAACGAATCCTTAAAGTCATTAAAGGACATTTTTCAATCCATGCTTGAAGATGCCTAAGACATTCAATTATTCACAGATGCTCTCAACTTCAGTTGGGAGCATTTTTTACTGCTAATGGTATTGCAGATTTCTATGATCCCGCCAAACAATTAGTTGTTGTATTTGCTATTATATGAAATAGTATATTCACCATACAAATTTATGCAAAATTACAGTTTCAGAACATATAAACCCCCACTGGGAATCCTATAATTCTAAGGACTCCTGATGGGGGTGAAGCTCAAATATGTTAAATCCTACTGTATCTGTTCTGAAAGCACTTCCTCTGCCTTCTTAAGGGCATCGGGGATGCCTGCGGGGTTCTTGCCGCCGGCCTGGGCCATGTTGGGACGGCCGCCTCCGCCGCCTCCCACAAGGGAAGCAATGGCTTTGATAAGGTTTCCGGCATGCGCACCCTTCTTCTGGGCACCGTCTGTAGCTGCTGCTACTATATTGGCCTTGCCGTCATTCTCGGAAAGGAGCACGATTACAGCGCAGTCTTCCTTTTCCTTAAGCTTATCGGAAAGCTCTCTTAAGCCGTTCATATCAACTCCGGGAACAGATGTGGCAAAGAGCTTAACGCCCTTTATATCCTTTGAAGCCACATCACCGAGAGCTTCGTTGTTTGCCTTGCTCTTTAAGGATTCATTCTCGCTCTTTACAGCCTTTAACTCTTCCTGCAGCTTCTTTATGTGCTCGGAAAGGGTGGCGGGAGTTGCTTTGATAAGTGCTGCAGCAGCTTCCAGCTTTTCCTCTATATCCCTGTAATAATTCCTTGCATTATCTCCTGTCAGGGCTTCGATACGCCTTATCCCGGCAGCAACGCCGCTTTCGGACAGGATCTTGAAAATACCTATATGACTGGTGTTCTTAACATGGGTACCACCGCAGAGCTCCACGGAGAAATCTCCCATCTTTACAACCCGGACGATATCGCCGTACTTCTCACCGAAGAGAGCCATAGCGCCGGTCTTCTTAGCCTCGTCCATGGTCATTTCAGCAGTGGTAACGCTTAAGGCCTCGGCTATCTTCTCATTAACCAGATCCTCGACCTTCTTTATCTCTTCTTTGGTCATGGCCTTATCATGGCTGAAGTCAAACCTGGTCTTATCCGTATCCTGATATGAACCCGCCTGCTCTACATGCTCACCAAGAACCTCCCTTAAGGCCTTCTGTAAAAGGTGGGTAGCGGAATGGTTGCGGCAGGTACGGTTCCTCTCGGTAACATCCACAAGCAATTCTACCTTGTCTCCTGTTTTGAAAGCGCCCTTTTTAACCTCGCCCACATGGACGGTCCTGGCTCCGGCATGAACTGTTTCTGCTACGTAAAACTCAGCGCCGTTTTCGCCTTTTATTACACCGCTGTCTCCTACCTGGCCTCCCATGGTGCCGTAGAAAGGAGTCTTATCGCATATGATGCTGCCCTTTTCGCCCTCTTTAAGCTCATCGGTCAGCGCTCCGTCTCCTGCCATGGCTTTAATTACGCCATTATCTGTAACCCTGTCATATCCGGTAAATTCGGTTACAATATCCTCGGAAAGACTGTCAAATACTCCTGCAGCAGCGTCTAAATTCTGGGAGAAGTTCTGGTTCTCACGGGCCATCTTCTTCTGCTGCTCCATGGCCTTGTCAAAGCCGTCCTTATCCACCTTAAGGCCCTCTTCTTCAGCCAGCTCTTCGGTAAGCTCAAGAGGGAAGCCGTAGGTGTCATAGAGGAAGAAAGCCATATCTCCGCTGATCTCGGAACGCTTCTCCTCCTTTGCCTTATCGAGGATCTTCTTAAATTCCTTCATTCCGTTCTCAAGAGTGCTCTCGAACCTGCTGATCTCCTTCTCAAGCTCTGAGAGAACGAATTTCCGGTTTTCTTTTAAGTTGGGATAGCTCTCTGAATAGATCTCATCTATGAAGATGGATGCGATCTTCAGTACCTTCTCTTTATCAAGGTTTAAGGCTCTGCTGTGTCTTACGGCACGGCGGATAAGCCTTCTTAAGATGTAGCCTGCGCCGGTATTGGAAGGCAGCAGCTTTGCCTCGTCCCCGATAAGCATGACAGAGGTCCTGATATGGTCCGCAAGTATCCTCATGGAGCGGGTAGCCTTTTCATCGGCGTCATATTTCTTTCCGGTTTCCTTCTCGATATACTGAATTACAGGAAGGAAAACATCCACCTGATAAACGTCCTTAGTACCGTTAAGGAAGGCAAGTATCCTCTCAAGTCCCCAGCCGGTATCCACGTTCTTCTGAGCAAGGGGTGTAAGTGTGCCGTCATGATGCTTTTCATACTGCATGAACACATCATTTCCAAGCTCCGTATATTTACCGCAGTCACAGCCGGGTCCGCAATCCGGGCCGCAGTCTTCCCTGTCAGCTATATAGAACATCTCGCTGTCAGGACCGCAGGGACCGTATTCCAGACCCCACCAGTTGTCCTTTGCGGGAAGGTAGTAGATATTCTCTCTCTTGAATCCGGACTTAACCCTGAATTCAGCACCTTCCTCATCCCTGGGAGCGTTCTCATCCCCTGCAAAGACGGTGGCTGCAAGATGATCCTTATCAAAACCGAAAACCTCTGTAAGGAGCTCATAACTCCATTTGCAGCGCTCTTCCTTGAAATAATCCCCGAGGCTCCAACTTCCCAGCATCTCAAAGAAGGTCACATGGCTCTTGTCGCCGACGGAATCGATATCATTGGTGCGGACACAGCCCTGGACATTGCAGAGCCTCTTTCCCATAGGATGCTTTTTCCCGAGAAGATAGGGCATGAGGGGCTGCATTCCCGCTACGTTGAACATAACGCCGGTAGAACCGTCGCTCACAAGCGATACTGCTCCGCAGTCCACATGGCCCCTGTCGATATAAAACTGTTTCCACTCTTTCCTAAGTTCGTTTGCACTAAATTGTTTCATACTGATCTACAATACCTTTCAAATAAAGTCGTATATGTTCAGAACCCACCGGTTCCCGGATACTTAAATAAACTCAAATTGATCCCTGAAGTAATCCTTAAGCTCCGCAATGGGTATCCTCTCCTGGGACATGCTGTCTCTGTCACGGACGGTTACTGCATGGTCGGTCTCGGAATCAAAGTCATAGGTTATGCAGTAAGGAGTACCGATCTCATCCTGTCTCCTGTAGCGCTTTCCGATGGCTCCGCGGTCATCAAACTCACAGTTATAATAGCCGCTCAGCTCGTCAAAGATCTTTTCCGCGCCTTCGTTCAGCTTCTTGCTCAAAGGAAGTACGCCGATCTTTACAGGCGCAAGAGCCGGATGGAAATGCATTACGTTCCTTATGTCTCCGCCTTCAAGCTCCTCCTCATCATAGGCGTCACAGAGAATGGCAAGTACAAGGCGGTCCGCGCCAAGTGAAGGCTCTATGCAGTAAGGGATGTACCGCTCATTCTTAGTGTCATCAAAGTAGCTCATATCCTCACCGGAAGTGTTCTGGTGCTGGGTCAGGTCATAGTCGGTCCTGTCTGCCACGCCCCAGAGTTCTCCCCAGCCGAAGGGGAAGAGGTATTCAAAGTCGGTGGTGGCATTTGAATAGAAGGCAAGCTCTGCGGGATCGTGGTCACGGGTGCGGATGCTTTCCGGAGTCATGCCAAGATCCAGTAAGAACTTATGGCAGTAATCCTTCCAGTAACTGAACCACTCCAGATCAGTGCCGGGCTCACAGAAGAATTCCAGCTCCATCTGCTCAAACTCACGGGTACGGAAGGTGAAGTTACCGGGAGTTATCTCATTTCTGAAGGACTTACCTATCTGTCCTATTCCAAAGGGGATCTTCTTACGGCTTGTCCTCTGTACATTCTTAAAGTTAACAAAAATACCCTGAGCAGTCTCGGGACGAAGGTAAACCGTGTTCTTTGCGTCCTCGGTAACGCCCTGGAAGGTCTTAAACATCAGATTGAACTGACGGATATCGGTAAAATCGTGCTTTCCGCAGGTGGGACAGGGAATGGAATTCTTTTTGATATAGTCCATCATCTCGTCATTGGTCCAGCCGTCAACTGATGACTCTAAAGTCACATTATTCTCCTTTGCCCAGTCCTCAATTAGCTTATCTGCCCTGAAACGCTCCTTACATTCACGGCAGTCAACTAACGGGTCGGAGAAACTCTTGATATGGCCTGAAGCCACATAGGTCTGGGTGTTCATAAGGATGGCGCAGTCAACGCCCACGTTCAGTTTATTCCCTGATACAAACCTCTTCCACCAGGCTTTCTTTATATTGTTTTTAAGCTCAACACCCAGGTTTCCGTAATCCCAGGTATTTGCAAGACCTCCGTATATCTCGGATCCCGGGTAGATGAAGCCCCTGCCCTTGCAGACGTTTACGATCTTGTCCATTGTTTTTTCCATAATATTATCTCCTTACTTATAAATTATTACGCTGTCAATACCGGCTTTCTTTACCTCTGCGGTCTTCTTTCCGGTCTTTTTAACATTCCTTGAAACGTACTGTATCTCCTTAGGCACCACAACGGTGGTATCGTCGTTAAGCAGGACATAGCTGCCCTTGACCTTTGGCATGGCGTCCTTGGTGAGCACCGTATTCTTATCATCGGCAAGAGTAACTCCGGTAATGTCCAGGTCACTCACATCTCCGATAACGAATGTCTTCTCATTATAGGCAGCATAGTCTTTATCGGAAGCATAATTGATAACAGCCCGGGCTATGCCGTCCTTAATCTCCAAGGATTTAAGGCTTATCTTCTCTTCACCGGAGCCGTTATAGTCGCTTATGGTGTCATTTACCATCTTCTTAAGCTCTTCAGCGTCGTATTCCTTGGTGTCGAAATCTTCTACGCTGGTCTCCGTAAGGGAACCGTCCTTATTGATGGTAATGATATAGCTTGAGGAAGAATCCTCTGTTTCCTCTGCCTTTTCTTCCGCGGAGGGGAGCTCCGGCAATTTATCCTTTAGGCTCCCGAAAAACTTCACCGCTAAAAAAACCACTCCGGCCACTGCCGCGATCGCAAGGATCAGCATTACAAGCCTTGCTATATATGCTTTTCTGCGTCTTGCCTTCTGTCTTTTGCTCTGACGCACAGCCTTTTTTTTCTTAGCCATAAAGCAAACTCCAAACCTTATTATCCTAAATGATAATAATATAACATTATCAGGGCTTATGTCAAAAAGAACTGTATAACATAAACCCTCTTTTTCAAAGCTCCTTAAGGATCTTAAGGGAAGAAAACTCTTTTCTTACACATCGGGACACAAAATGTCCGGAAAGTCTTTCAAGTTCCGACTGTACTTCCGGACTCACCTTAAATGTATAAAGATTACTGGGAGTGCTGGATATGATGTGTTCCATGGCGTGTAAGGTTCCCGGCAGCAGTTTTCCTTCATCGGGAATTCCCGGGAGCTCACCTTCGATGGATATGATCTTAATCTCAAAGACACTTCTCACAAATCTGTTATCAAAATCTTCCCTGATAAGCGCAAGAAGAGATGTATAGATAAGGGAAAGGAGGGGTGTATCCTCTATGTTTTCCCTGGAATAGTAGTCGGCAAATTCCAAAAAGTAGGACCCAAGATAAAACGCATCCAGATCCTTCCTCAGGGCTTCAAAGTATTCAGATATCTCAGCATCTCTTAAGTTATAGGCGCTTTTCCCTTCCGTGAGATTAAACAGACCGAAGGTAAAGGGTTCTGTCGCCGCCATAAGACGGTTCCCCGGGCGTTTAACCGCCCTGCAGAAAACAGTGATCTTTCCCCTTTCCGCAGTCAAAAGGGTGATCCTTCTGTCAAACTCCGCATGATCCGCGGATTTAAGGATAACGCCGTGCAGTCCTATAATGTCCATTAGTATTTTATCTTGTCCTGTATCCGGTCAGTCCTCCGTTACCTGTCATCCCTGTAACCAAAGGATCTTATGCTCTTTTCATCGTTCCGCCAATCCTTTTTAACCTTGACCCAGAGCCTCAAAGTCACTTTTTTATCAAGCAGCTTTTCAGCCTCCAGCCTGGCGGCGGTACCGATCTTCTTAAGGGTAGCTCCCTCTTTTCCTATGATGATACCCTTATGGCTCTTTTTTTCGCAGAAAATATTGGCGTCTATCATCCAGCCGCTCTTTTTCTCCTTCATACTCTCTATCTCAACAGCAGTGCCGTGGGGCACTTCCTCGGACAGATTGCGGAGAAGCTGTTCCCTGATAAGTTCACTTACGATGTTTCTCTCTGTTTCATCTGTCAGGGTCTCCTCATCATAAAAAGGCTCCCCGTATGGCATGAATGAGAATATGGCGGTTAAGAGCTCCTCTTTTCCGATGGAATGCTTGGCGGAAATGGGGATTATCTTTTCAAAGGGAAGTATGTCATCGTAAGCTTCTTTGACAGGCTCTATCTCCTTATCCTTAACGGTATCGGTCTTGTTTATCACAAGTACCACCGGAACATTGGCCTTTTTCAATATGTCCGCGATGGACCTTTCCCCCTCGCCTATATGGGGTGAGGGCTCAACAAGCCATAACACCAGATCCGCGTCCCCTATAGTGCCGATGGCTGCCCTGTCCATATATTCACCTAAGGCATTTTTTGCCTTATGGATGCCGGGGGTATCAAGGAACACGATCTGCCCCCGCTCTTCAGTATAGACAGTCATCATCTTCTTTCTGGTGGTCTGGGGCCGCTTTGAGATAATGGCAAGTTTCATACCGATGATATGGTTCATGAGGGTTGATTTGCCCACATTCGGTCTTCCGATTATCGCCACATATCCGGCTTTTTTGGTACTGATCATATTATCCATAATAGCTTTAGTTAAGGGTCCTTATCTCAGTAAAGATCTCTTCGTTTTCCTTTATCTTTTCCTCGGATCCTAAGACACAGACATATCCCGAATCCTTAATACAGTCAAGGAAGGGCGCCAGTTCCCTCACTGCCTTCCTGTCACAGCTTAAGACCTCATCCCTCTCCCTCTGCACATCATCAAAGGTAACATGGGAATAATAAGCCATGCGGCTCCTTAAGCCCGATGATTTGGGAGTAAGGGGCGTATCCAGGGCAGATACCGCACCGATGATAAATTTGGTCATATCCCTGTCCGAAACGTCAAAGTTACTGATATAATCCCTTGCGCTGTTAAAGATATCAAGGGTCTCTGTAAGGTTCGGATCCCTGTAGGACACCATATGGCACTGGCCTGTCCTTGAGAAGGAACTCATGCAGCCATAGGCTCCGCCCTTTACCCGGACATTGTTCCAGAGATAGTCGTAACCCATTATAACCTTCAATACCCGGAGAGCTCCGGTATATTTAAGTCCTGCGGCACGGGCATCTCCTGCCTCAGCCACATACTGTACCTGGGAGGCGGTACGGATTCCCTCGCTCTTTTTAACGGGAGTAAAGTTGAAATCAGCGTCTGCAGTCTTTCCTTCTTTAAGATTCTTCTTAAACTCTTCCCCTTTTTCCATCACAAGTTCCAGGCTCTTCCTGCTGCCGGTCAG
>JAFSKT010000123.1 GCA_017448845.1 Lachnospiraceae bacterium | reverse complement strand
TTATATGAAGGAGCATTACCTTGAGCTGCATGATCTCCTTGAAAAGGTCCATGGTTTCCAGAATATACTGTCGGAATTTCCGGATTTCTTTGAAAGTGACGTATTTACCGAAGAAGAGAAAGATCATTTAAGGCAGACCTTTATTGACAGTGACACTTTAAGCGTCCTTTCCAACACAATGTCATCCTATGTCAGGGTCTACGGTCTGACGGATTCCGGCAAACAGTCGGAAATTTCTCTTGAAGATCAGAAGACAAAGAAATCGAGAGAAGCATGGGGCGCAAGGCAGATCGAAATGATGGAACCCGTAGCTAAATTCCAGTTTGAGGATGAAAGCACCGGAGTTGCGGCCATGTATGAGCGGGATCAGAAGAGGAAAGCCCTTTATGAGACAAAGGGAAATGAGATACGGAAGGTCTCTGCCCTTTACGCAAAGCTCAAGGCAGAACGTGTTGCCCTTAAACGCAGCAAGGATCCGGATAAGGAGCGCCTTGAGGAGCTGGATAAGGAGTTAAAGCTTGCTCAGGAGTTAAAGGAATATGTTTACGGTGACAGAGAGAATGTGAGTGCCGAAGCCAGGCTGCTTTCATACAATCAAGATATCGGGCTGTTTTCAAATGAAGAGATCAATGATGCCAGGGTGGATCTCGATATGAGCTACGATATGGAGCTCGACGAGGTGGATTCTATTGAAGTGAACGGACAGAAATCCATGGTCGAAAAGGAGGAAGAGGCAGAAAGGCGTGAGAAAGCCAGGGAACAGAGGGCTAAGTGGGAGCAGGAGCTCCGAAAAGAAAAACTGGAAGCACACAGGACAGGATTTAAGGATCAGGGGATCTCCGTTGAGGAATTCAAAGAGCAGAACGACATTATCTCCGAAAGCGAAAAGGAAAAGAAAATAAAGGAGAAGCAGGCAAAGGAGAAGGCCGCAGAGGAAGAGCGGCTTGCAAAGGAAAAGGCGGCGGAGGAAGAGCGCCTGGCAAAAGAAAAGAAAACAGAGGAAGAGCGTCTTAAAAAGGAAAAGGAAGAAGAGAAGGAGCGTTTCGAAAAGGAAAAGAAGGCAGAGGAAGAAAAGCGGGCTAAGGAAAGAGCAGAAATAGAGAGTATCGATGCCTCAAAGCTGAGGGGTGCTGCGCTTGAAGCCTACAGAAGGCGTGAGACGGCAGAGGCGGAGAAACTCTATAATGAAGCCATGAAGAAAAGGGAAGAGGAAGGAAATCTGGATTCTGACGAGCCTCTGTTCATCTTTAACGGAAAGAAGTACATCAATCAGAATGCGACGTCCTTCATAACGGAGTGGGGTGAAAATGCGGAGATCAACACAAAGAAGCATCTTCCCAAGGATTATCCCGAAAACACAAGGGCAGAAATGGAACAGATCCTTAAAGATAAGGGATATGCGATCCCTGAGGATAAGGATGATATGTCCGACATCATGAATGATCACTGCGAGATCGTTTACTGGCTTGAAAACGGACAACTCCGTAATGAATCCATCTGGAAAAAGGATGTACCGGCTGAAATAAGACAGGCGTATAACTGGCTCAGGGGCTATCACAGAGCCTATGACATGGGTGTTAGGATCGATGAGGGTGAGATACCTGTCCTTGAGATGCCCTCATATAAGGTAAAGGTTAAATTTAATAAGAGCCTTATGGAGAAACAGGGCCCCAATAACTGCTGGTGCTGCGCCGGTGCGGCTATCTATAACCAGATGTTCATAAATAAGGCCGCAAAGGAAGCTCATAAAAAGGGCCTGAAAAAGCTCACGGTGGATAAAAATGATCTGGCGGACCAGTATGACATCAGGGGTTATGAGCCTGATTATAAGGATTATGACGAGTTAAACGCCAAGTTCAAGGGTAAGGTAGATAAGACCCTCTTTAACTTTCATAAGGCAAAGACCGATGAATACGCAGGTGAAGGAAAGGACAGGATCGGCAATATATTTGAGATGGGTGACTTCTTCTTAGATAAGGCCAAGAAGCATGACTTCATTCTGAACAGGATGATCTTCAACATCCCCAGCATGGACGACTCGGCCAATGTGGAGAAGAACTTCAAGATCTACAACAATATGAAGGTCAATTTCCTTAACCAGGTAAAAGAGGTTCTGGATACCAATAACGTGGTTGCCTGCTTAAGCCATAATTCTGCTGGCGGCGCCCACTACCGTACCATCACGGGAATAAACGGAGAGAAGATCACCTACTACGATTCCGGCAGCGGAACCGAGGAGACCGGATCATGGGAGACCTTCCTTAATACGACTTCCCATATCCCTACTGAGCTCACCTGGTTCTCACCCATGAAGAAGCCGGAAGAGCTTACGGCGGAGTACAGCAACCTTACCTACAGCAAGGAAAAGGGCTTTGACGTAAAGCGTTTCAGGGCTGAAAGCGCCCTTAACGTAGCCCAGACAAAGGGAGTCTGCGTAGGAGCGGATGTGAGGAAGATGAAAGCCGGTACCGATGGTATCGAGAAGGCGATCTATATCCCGAAGAACGTCTGATGACGGAAATATCCCTGGTTATTGACTGAAATCGATTGGAATGCTATCATAATCATACTACTGTTGCCGGTGTCGTATCTGTACGGCACCGGTAAGTGTTTCTTAATTGATATGGGGGGAATGCTATGGGACTGGTAAGTACAAACGAAAATTGTGTAGGTTGTAACAAGTGCGTAAGCGCATGCAGCTGTACAGGCGCAAATGTTGCAGTCGAAAGGGACAGACAGAATATCATCGAGGTAAACCCGGAAAGGTGTATAGCCTGCGGTGCCTGTATCGATGCCTGCGAGCATGATGCCAGGGAATATGTGGACGATACTGCAAGGTTCTTTGAGGACCTCAGCAAGGGACAGAAGATTTCCGTGGTCATCGCTCCCGCCTTTCTGGCTAATTATCCCAGAGAATATGAAAAGTATCTCGGTATGCTGAAAGCTTATGGAGTAAACCGCTTCATAAGCGTTTCCTTCGGTGCCGATATCACCACCTGGGGCTATATCAAGTATATTACAGAGAATAACTACTTTGGCAGTATTTCACAGCCCTGTCCGGCGGTAGTGGGATATATCGAGAGATATCTTCCGGAGCTTATCCCCATGCTGATGCCGGTACAGAGCCCCATGATGTGCGCTGCCATATACGCGAAGAAGTATATGAAGGTAACAGATAAGCTGGCCTTCATCTCACCCTGTATCGCAAAGAAGAACGAGATAGATGACCCCAATAACCACGGCGTCGTTTCATATAACCTTACATTCTCAAAGCTTGTGAAATATCTGAACGACCATCCCATAAGTTCTACTCCTTATACTGATGAGATCGAGTACGGCCTGGGTTCCATCTACCCCATGCCCGGCGGTCTGAAGGAGAACGTATACTGGCTTCTGGGAGAGGATGCTCTGGTGCGTCAGATGGAGGGAGAGCATCATATGTATGAGTATCTCCGCAGGAATAAGGACCGCATAAAGGGCGGCAAGACTCCTTATCTCTTTGTGGATGCCCTTAACTGTACCAACGGCTGCCTCTACGGAACCGGCGTGGACAACAGGAAAACCCTTAATGAGGACGTATTTATCAATATCCAGAAGATACGTTCCGACAGTAAGAATGAGTCCAAAAAGTCGGCCTGGAGCAGGATCAATACTCCGAAGAAGAGGCTGGAAGCCTTAAATAAGCAGTTTGCGGGCCTGAACTTAAATGACTTTGTCCGTAAATACACGGACAGGAGCGGGGGGTGCGTTGTAAAGGAACCGTCAAATGCAGAATTAGAGGCGGTATTTGCAAAGCTCCACAAGGATACAAAGGAAAAACGCTCCATAGACTGCGGATGCTGCGGATATAATTCCTGCCATGATATGGCAGTTGCCATATTTAACGGTTTCTCACACCATCATAACTGCGTTCATTACATTAAAGACAGGGCTTATGAGGAAAAGGACAAGGCCATCGCCCTGGCGGATGAGGTAAAACTTGCCCATGACGAGATGAACACGAGGAAGGGTGAATTTGCGGATAAGATCGGTCAGAATTTCGGAAAGCTTAAGGATTCACTGGATCAGATAGAAAAGATCAGTTACGAGAATGCAGCCAGGACCGAGGATATCTCCGAAGCCATGGCCAGGGTGGATAGCTTCGCAAAGAACCTGGAGGAGATCATATCCGATATAAGCGGTTACCTTGATAAGCTGGATGCCAACGATCAGAATGTCATCGCGATCTCCAACCAGACAAATCTTCTGGCACTCAATGCTTCGATTGAAGCGGCCCGCGCAGGTGAAGTGGGCAGAGGCTTTGCCGTAGTTGCAGAGGAGATAAAGAAGCTTGCTGATGAATCAAAGAGCACAGCTGATGACAGTAATAAGAATAACAACGGTATCAAGGAGACCATAGGTCATCTGATAGAAGAAAGCGATAAGCTTAAGGACATCATAGACCGTGTAAATGAAAGCGCCGATAGCTTTATATCCTCTTCCGGTGAGACTTCCGAATCCGTAAATATGATGAAAGGCATGACTGAAGAAGTCGAAATGTCCTTAAAGCAGATATTTGAGGATTAGTTATATAACTTATGAAAGACCATATTAAGAAGATCCTTCTGATCGCGGTTCCCATCATGCTGTCGAATCTTATTTCGCAGCTGCAGATGATGATCGACCGTGTGTTTATCGGAAGGCTGTCCATTGAGAGTATGAGTGCGGTGAGCAACGCCTCTACTCCCATGTGGACCACAATGAGTACTATTTTTTCTCTTACTACAGGGGCCACTATACTGGTGAGCCAGGCCTACGGGGCAGACGAAAAGGAAAAAGCGAGAGATATCCTGGCATCGGTATTTAAGTATAATAACGTGCTGGGATTTCTTTTGTTTCTCTTTTGGCTGCTGATCCCCCAGACCGCATTTCATCTGATGGGAGTGGATGAGAGCATAATCGGAATGAGTATTGATTATGCCAGGTATTTCTCTCCGATCTTCATACTGACGGGAATAGGCGCATCCGTAAGCTGTATGCTGCAGGTGAGCCAGAAGACCCAGATAATGATCTGGTACGGTCTGTCCAGGTCCCTTACCAATGTGTTTTTAGATTATGCCATGATCTTCGGTAACTTCGGGTTTCCCGCCATGGGAGTAAAGGGAGCGGCCCTTGCCACAACTTTAGCAGAGTTATTGGGTGACCTTATAATCCTTACATATGTACTATTTTCTAAGGACCTGCCTCTGAAACCTTCTTTCCCACGGATACTTACTTCCAGGTTCATGCCCTATGTGGATACGGTTAAATACGGTATTCCGGCAGCCTGTGAGGATTTCGCCTGGAATTTCGGAAACCTCTACCTCATTGCCATGCTGAATAAGGTTTCCATAGCGGCAGCGGGCATACACTCCATAATCTTCGGAGTGGAATTGATCGCGGTAGTATTGGTGGGGTCCATAGGTACCGCTACCCTTACCCTTTCCGGATATGAGACCGGGAAAAAGAACAGGAACGGGGTCTGGGAGGTGGTTATGAGCTCCATGCTGCTCTGCGGTGTGATAGACATATTGAATCTCCTGCTCTTCCTTATTTTCCCGGGTCAGATATTGGGCCTCTTTACCAGGGATTCCGCGGTTCTCGCTGTGGCGCCCTTATATCTGCTGATCGTAGGCCTGGATCTCTTCCCGAAGAGCGGAAATATAATAGTCGGCTCCGGCATAAAGGGTTACGGAGAGCCTACCTGGATGTTCAAGACCCAGCTTTTTGGCACCTTCTTTGTGATAGCCATGAGCTCTGTGCTGGTCATGGTCTTCCATAAGGGCATAATGGAATTGTTTATTCTGGTGGTAGTGGATGAGAGCCTGAGGCTGATCCTCAATTTCTGGAAACTCCGCCGGATAAGGCAGAAGGATTGAAAGGGATGAGCTTTATGCTCTCCCTTTTGTATAGAAAGTAGCGCTGCTGCCGGGAGTCTTTTTACTCTCATAGGCGCAGCTGTCAGCTTGCTTATAGAGCTCTTCAAAGGTGAACTGGTCTTCGGGCCTGTAAAATGATACGCCGATGCTGATTTCGATGGGAACATCCCCCATTTCTTCGATACGGATTTTGGACACCTGCTTTAAGAACCTGTCTATGATTATCTCGCCGCCTTCCCTGGTGTAGACCATGGGCGCGAAGGCAGCAAATTCGTCTCCCCCAAGACGCATCATCACGTCATTATTCCTGAAGGCTCTTCTCATGCATTCAGCGATGGAGATCAGTACCTTGTCTCCTGCAGCATGGCCG
>JAFSKT010000122.1 GCA_017448845.1 Lachnospiraceae bacterium | reverse complement strand
GGGATCTGAAGCAGACCATGGATTTTATTGAAGAGGCTGCAAAGCACTGCCATATGGAGATCACCACCCTTGTGGTGCCGGGGATTAATGATTCTGAAGAGGAAATCCGGGAGATAGCAAAGTGGATCGCCGGCTTAAACGGCGGAAAGGGAGAGGAGATACCCTATCATCTCTCCAGATTCTTCCCCCAGTACAAGATGACTGACAGGAGAGCTACTCCGGTGGATAAGATATTTGCCCTGACTGATGTGGCAGGGGAATACCTGAAATATGTATATGCGGGAAATGTCTGAACGGGTCGTAAAGGGTGTTTAAGGATTACGTTGGAGTCTTTCAAATATTATCAGTATGAAATCCTTTATGGTGACGTATTTATCCACGGTTGAAAGGATCCAGCCCTCGGGATATACCGGGGGACGGCCTATAGGGAACATATGGTGTTTTATCGAGTCGGTCTCTCTTTCCGAGAGATCGTCTTTTAATATCTCCCGGGCGTAGAACAGGCTCCGGTCACCGTGGTGAAGGGCCAGATCCGCCTGGTTCTTAAATACAGTCTTATCATCCCGGTCCACCATTCCGAGATCGTGGCAGAGTGTTGCGATATACAGCTCTTCCTCATTGATCCTCACACCTCTTTTTTTCAGGAAAACAGCCACTTTTTTTGAAGTAGAAAGCGCCGAAAATACATGATCCTTCAGCGTGGTATTCATGTGGTGCGTCCGGTTGTCCATCCGGCTGAAGACTTCACTTTTACCGATCTTCTGTAATCGTTCCCTGAATGCTGTCATTATCGCCGTCAAGCTCCTTCATGGTTTTCTTCATGAGATTCCTGAAAAATATGGTGGAAAGGATGAGAGAAGTGATCTCCGCTATGGGGAAAGCCCACCATACATTGTTGATATTTCCCGTAAGGGATAAAAGCCAGGCTGCGGGAATCAGCACTACCAGCTGTCTGGCAATTGAGATTATCAGTGAATAGATGCTCTCGGAAAAGGCCTGGAAAATGGAACCCATGGCAATGCAGGCTCCCGCAATGGGGAAGATAAGTCCCATGGTCCTAAGGGCCGGGATACCGATCTTAAGCATTTCATCCGAGGCGTTGAAGAATCCTAAAAGTACGCCGGGTAAAATGGTGAAGCAGAGAGTGCCGCAGAGCATCACGGAAACCGCTAAGGCAATGGAAAAGCTTAAGGTCTCCTTTATCCTTTCCTTATTTCTTGCGCCGTAGTTATAGGCCAGTACCGGGATCACGCCGTTATTTAAGCCGAACACAGGCAGGAAGAAAAAGCTCTGAAGCTTAAAGTATGCACCGAACACAGCGGTGGCCGTGGTGGAGAATACGATAAGTATGCGGTTCATTAAGTAGGTCATTACGGAACCTATGGACATCATCAGTATTGAAGGGATGCCCACGCTGTAGATCTCTTTAGCCGCACTGACGTCTAAATGCAGGGCTTTTTTTAACGAAAGTGTGATATCACTGTTAAAGCGTATGTTCAATATTAGTCCCAGGATGGCAGCGGTAGTCTGCCCCAGTATTGTGGCGTAGGCCGCTCCCGCAACTCCCATTTTCGGAAGGCCGAAGAGACCGAAGATCAGAATGGGGTCGAAGATTATATTTATCACCGCTCCAGTCACCTGGGAGATCATGCTGTAAAAGGTTCTGCCCGTGGACTGAAGGAGCCTTTCAAAGGTCATCTGGAAGAAGAGCCCGAGAGAGAGGGAATTCACAATGCCGAGATAAGTGGCGCCGTATTCCAGTATCTCAGGGTCTCCGGTCTGAGTCATGATAAAGGGACGGGCAAGGAACAGCCCGATAAGGAGAAAGAGTATATAGTTAAAAAAGGTCAGAAGTATGCCGGTATTTGCGGCGGCATCCGAACGGTCAAATCTCTTTTCCCCCAGGGAACGGGAAAGAAGGGCGTTTATACCGACACCGGTTCCGGAACCCACTGCGATCATAAGGTTCTGCATGGGGAAAGCCAGCGTTACGGCGGTAAGCGCATTTTCATTTATACGGGAGACGAAGATACTGTCCACCACATTGTAAAGGGCCTGCACCAGCATTGATATCATCATCGGAAGGGACATCATGATGATAAGTTGTTTTACCGGCAGGACCCCCATTTTGTTTTCTCTTCTGTCACTCAAGGTCTTATTCCTCTATTTCTAATTTTGCGTGTTTGCAGAGCGCCCGGAAGGTCTCTTCACTTAAGTCGTGCTCTATCTTACAGGCGTCTTCCTTTGCTGTTTCGGGATCAACACCCAGCTGGATAAAGAATTTGGTCAGGGTTTTATGCCGGGTATAGATCTTATTTGCGATCTCCATACCGCTTTCCGTTAAGACCAGCATTCCCGCATGGTCGCTGGTGAGATATCCCTTGTCTTTAAGCTTTTTTGTGGCGTAGGTCACGCTTGGCTTTGTGACACCTAATAGCTCCGCCACATCTATGGAACGGACATAGCCATGTTTTTCCTTTATCATAAGGATGGCTTCAAGATAGTCCTCCATGGTCTTTTCTATATTCATTCAGGGTATTTCCTTTCTTAAAGATACCATTGACGGCATCAGTATTAACATAATAACACAGTGTGTCAACTGTTTAAATTGAGATTTAATATATTAAACATAAGTTTCAACAGGGTATTGACTTATAGCCGGTGTTGATATAGTGTCTTTCCTGATAAGAAAGGAGTTTCTTACTTTATGAAGACGTTAAAGGACATTCCGGTGGGCGGTTCCGGAAAGGTTGTTAAGATACATGGTGAAGGCGGATTGAGAAGAAGGATCATGGACATGGGGATCACCAAAGGGGTGGAGATCTATGTGAGGAAAGTGGCGCCCCTTGGGGACCCGGTGGAAGTGACTGTGAGGGGATATGAGCTTTCTATAAGGAAAGAGGATGCAATGATCATTGAGATAGAACAGGAGGATATCTGATCCATGCCGGTAAAGATAGCTCTTGTGGGAAATCCCAACTGCGGAAAGACCACTTTATTTAATGATCTCACCGGCTCCAGCCAGTACGTTGGAAACTGGCCCGGGGTTACGGTGGAGAAAAAGGAAGGTAAGCTTAAGGGGCATCCTGATGTGATAATTCAGGATCTTCCGGGCATCTATTCCTTGAGCCCCTATACCCTGGAAGAAGTGGTCACCAGGGATTATATAGTAAAAGAAAAGCCGGATGTGGTGCTGAACATCGTAGACGGCACAAATATAGAGAGAAACCTGTATCTCACAACCCAGCTTATCGAGATCGGGATCCCGGTGGTCATGGCCGTTAATCTAATGGACGTGGTGCGGAAGAACGGGGATCAGATAGACCTTGAAAAGCTTGGGAAGGCGATGAGGTGCAGGGTTATATAAATCACGGCCCTTAAGGGCGAACACACCATGCAGGCAGCGGAACTCTGTATTGAAGCAGCGAAGGAAAACGCGGTGCAGAAACATCCCCACGTTTTCTCTGGATCCCTTGAGCACGCCCTGGCCCATATTGAAGAATCCATACAGGACATGGTGGAGGAAAAGGCCATCCGCTGGTATGCCATCAAGATCTTTGAGCGGGATAAAAAGGT
>JAFSKT010000121.1 GCA_017448845.1 Lachnospiraceae bacterium | reverse complement strand
TCATGTGGGCGACATCATTGAGGGTCAGGTAAAGAACGTTACCGACTTCGGTGCTTTCGTTGATCTCGGTGATATCGACGGCCTGCTTCACATTTCAGAAATGTCCTGGGGACATGTTGAGAGTCCCAGGAAGGTATTCAAGGTTGGCGAGAACCTTCGCGTATTCATCAAGGATATACAGGGCACAAAGATCGCCCTTTCCCTTAAGTTCCCTGATCAGAATCCCTGGATCGATGCTGCTTCCAAGTATGCGGTTGGCACCATCGTAAAGGGCAAGGTTGCAAGGATGACCGACTTCGGTGCTTTCGTTGAGCTGGAGCCCGGTATCGATGCACTGCTCCATGTTTCACAAATCTCAAGGGATCATGTTGAGAAGCCTTCAGATGTACTTAAGAGCGGTCAGGAAGTTGAAGCCAAGGTTGTAGACTTCAATGAAGCAGATCACAAGATCTCACTTTCCATAAAGGCACTTACTTCAGCAGCAGAGGATGAAACTCCAAAGGAAGAGGCAGCAGAGGCTCCTGAAGAGGAAACAGCTGCAGCTCCCGAAGCTGAAGAAGCAGCAGAAGAAGCTCCTGCAGAAGAGTAAGTGATAGTCTGTTTTACAGATGAAAGGAAGAATGGATGGTAACCGGAGATTACGAACAGTTTAAGAAAGCAATCTATGCGCTTACAAAGATAGATCTTTCTGCTTACAAGGAAAAGCAGATGAGACGCCGTATCGATACCCTTATCGAGCGTAACGGCTTTAAGGACTATCCCTCTTATGCTGACGGGTTAAAAAAGGATACTAAGCTCTTTGATGAGTTTATAAATTATATCACCATCAATGTATCCGAGTTTTACAGGAATCCGGATCAGTGGGAGCTTATGGACAAGGAGTTCATTCCCGAGCTCATAAAGAAGTTCGGAAAGAACCTTAAGATCTGGAGCGCAGCCTGCTCTACCGGAGATGAGCCCTATTCACTGGTTATGGCATTTTCCAAGCATCTTCCCCTTAATCAGATCAGGATAAATGCTACCGACCTGGATAAGACAGTTATGGCAAAGGCTAAGGTGGGACTTTATAATGCCAAGTCTCTTGCAGGCGTTCCCGCAGAGTTCAAGACCAAGTATTTTGACAAGGTGGGACCTTCTTTCCAGATCCATGACGAGATCAAGAACCAGGTTACCTTTAAGGAGCATAATCTCCTGTTAGATACATATCCTACACAGCAGGATCTCATAGTCTGCAGAAATGTGCTGATCTATTTTACAGAGGAGGCGAAGGACGAGGTATTCCGGAAATTCGCCCTGTCACTTAAAAAGGGAGGGATACTCTTCATCGGAAGCACAGAGCAGATAATGAATTATAAAGAAATGGGTTACGTACGCCGGAACTCATTCTACTACGAAAAGGCGTGATAAGACGGTAGATACAAGTCCCCTTTAAAGAAGGGGGCTTGTTTTACAGATTATATTATTTTAAGGAGGATATTATGAAAAAGAAAGCGTTGACACTGTTACTGGCACTTACTCTCGGAGCTACGTTATTCTGCGGCTGCGGCGGTGATGATTCTTCTGAAGCAAAGGAAGTAAAGGAAGAGAAGGTTGAAGAAGCCGAAGAAGCAGAAGAAGAGGAACCTGAAGCTGAGGAAGCTGAGGAAGCTGATAAGAGCGCTGACAGCTCTTCCGACGGATCATTCACTCTCCTTGATGTGGATGAGAACATGGTAGATGTTGGTGTCTATGGTAAGGATGATGACGGAACAGAGCTGGTATTCACCATGTTCACCGGTCCTGACGGAAACAAGTACGTTTCACTTTTCGGATTTGACAACAATTCAGAAAGCGGAGATGTGATCTGCGGACAGTATGAAGCAAGCACCGAAACCGATGAGGACGGAGACGAGTGGACAAACTTTGTTGTTTCTGATGTTTATACCGGAGAGCAGTACACTCTTGGACTCTGCGAGAGACCTGAAACCGAGGAAGTTGTATTCTACAACAAGAACGGCGATGTTATCGAAGGACAGTTCCTCTCTTCATCAGATACCATCAATTATATGGCAGCAGCTGTTAATCTTATGAGCTGAGCATAAAAATATGGAATAGTTTTCAATTCGGAAGTATAATTAAGGGCAGACAGTTTTGTCTGTCCTTTTTGTGCGACATGTCGTCAAGAGTATTAAATGATAAAAGAAAGGATATGAAAGGATGAATAAGGGAACAGGAGCGCTGCTTGCAGTGGTTGGTATAATCGTTGTTTTGATAATATTCTTTGTAGGAGGATATAATTCCCTGGTGAGCAAACAGACCGCTGTTGAAGAGCAGGCGGCAAATATTGATACCCAGCTTCAGAGAAGAGCGGATCTGATACCGAATCTGGTAAAGACCGTGAAGAGCTTTGCGGAACATGAGACCGCGGTTTTTGACGAGGTCACCAAGGCAAGGGAAAAGCTGATGTCCGCAGGTACCATGGCTGAAAAGTCCGAGGCAAATGAGGAAGTCACAAGCGCATTAAATAAGCTGGTGGCTATTGCGGAAAGCTATCCTGAATTGAAGTCGGATACCGTATATGTGGATCTGATGGATGAGCTTGCAGGGACCGAAAACCGCATTTCCTATGCAAGGCAGAACTATAATGCGGCTGCAGCATCTTATAATAAGGCCATCAGAATGTTCCCAGGGGCACTTTTTGCAGGAATGTTCGGATTTGAGAAGGCGGAACTGTTTGAAGCCGCTGAAGGCGCGGAGAAGGTTCCGGATGTTGATCTATAAGAGAGTATAACGGTATGAGTATTGTAAAACGTGCGGTTCCTGTAATACTTGGTATTTGTGCGGCAGGATGGGCAATAGTCTTTGCCTTCTGGTTTTTCATCCTTGGCCTTCCGGAAACGGTATACCCCGAGCATACGGAATACTTCTATGTCGAGGATTACAGCGGCTGTCTCAACGAGGAAACGGAAAAGTACATATTTGATGAGGCAAGGCGGCTGGAAGAAGCCACCACCGCCCAGGTAGTAGTTGTTACAGTACCCAATACCCACCAGGACGATATCGAGGATTACAGCATCAGGCTGGCCAATGACTGGGGTATAGGACAGGAGGAAACCGATAACGGTGTCCTTCTCCTTATCCGTACCGACAGTGATAAGGAAAGCGTCCGGCTGGAGATCGGTCAGGGATTAGAGGGCGCCATACCCGACGGGAAGGCAGGAAGGATACTTGATGCCCAGGCAGTTGATGCCAAGGAGGAGCACAAGTGGAATAAGCTTGCGGGAAATACCTTCAGTGCCGTTGCAGAGGAGGTATATGCCGAGGCGGGGGTTCCCTGTCCGGACAGCGTGGTGATAAAGGATGACTGGGGTGACGATACTGACAGTGCGGATAAAACCTTTGCGGATGCCCCTTTTCCGGAAGAGAAGAAATCCGATCTCTCATTTTCGGAAAAACTGTCTCAATCCATAGAAATTGCCTGCACTTACTGGTTCTTTGGCGTCATTGTCGTGCTGGTAATACTGTTCTTTTTTTTCCTTGGAGGTGGATGGGGAGGATCCGGAGGAAGTTACAGCTCCGGCGGACACAGCGGCGGATACCACGGAGGAGGAGGATCCTTCGGAGGCGGCGGAGCTACCAGATAATAGATCTTCTATGGTTATAGTTTATTCCTATACCACATAATAAAATTCAAGTATTGGACGGCATTTGTTTTCTGTGCAAGAATACACCATATAAAAAAACGGAGGTGAACATCATGGCAGAAAACAAATTCAGATTTGAAACATTACAGCTTCACGTAGGTCAGGAACAGGCGGATCCTGCAACGGATTCCAGAGCAGTTCCCATTTATCAGACCACATCCTATGTTTTCCATAACAGCAAACACGCAGCAGACCGTTTCGGTCTCGCAGATGCCGGTAATATTTACGGAAGACTTACAAACAGCACCCAGGATGTTCTGGAGAAAAGAGTGGCAGCCCTTGAAGGCGGAAGCGCAGCTTTAGCTCTTGCATCGGGTGCAGCAGCAATCACATATACGATAGAAGCCCTGGCGGCCAACGGAGGGCACATCGTTTCCCAGAAGACCATATACGGAGGCAGCTACAATCTTCTTTCACACACACTTCCCCAGTACGGGATAGAGACAACTTTCGTGGATGCCCATAACCTCGCAGAGGTTGAAGGCGCCATAAAGGAAAACACAAGGGCCATATATCTTGAAACTCTTGGAAACCCCAACAGCGACATTCCCGATATCGATGCCATCGCAGAGATAGCCCATAAGCACGGACTTCCCCTGGTCATCGACAATACTTTCGGTACACCTTATCTTATACGTCCCATTGAACATGGCGCGGACATAGTGGTGCATTCGGCTACCAAGTTCCTTGGAGGTCACGGCACCACACTGGGAGGAATAATTGTTGAATCCGGTAAATTTGACTGGAAGGCAAGTGGGAAGTATCCCAACATAGCTGCTCCAAATCCCAGCTACCATGGCGTTTCCTTCTATGATGTGGTCGGACCCGCAGCTTTTGTAACTTATATCCGCGCCATACTCCTCCGGGATACCGGAGCCTGCATAGCACCCTTCAGCGCATTCCTGCTCTTACAGGGAGTGGAGACACTTTCCTTAAGGCTTGAGCGTCATGCTGAGAATACAAAGAAGATCGTGGAGTACTTAAGTAAGAACCCGAAGGTTGAGAAGGTTAACCATCCTTCCCTTCCGGATCACCCTGACCATGCTCTCTATCAGAAGTATTTCCCAAACGGTGGAGCTTCCATCTTTACTTTCGATATCAAAGGCGGACAGGAAGAGGCATGGAAGTTTATCGACAACCTGAAGATCTTCTCCCTTCTTGCAAATGTAGCTGACGTTAAGAGCCTGGTTATACACCCTGCTTCCACCACCCATTCACAGCTTTCGGAAGAGGAGCTTCTGGATCAGGGCATCAGACCCGGCACAGTCCGTCTCTCCATCGGAACCGAGAACATCGACGATCTTATCGAAGCGCTGGATGAGGCTTTCGCAGCAGTGTGACTGGGGACGGGGTTTGTGGATCATTTTGCAGACTCTTGAGACTGTCGATTATAAAGGAGCATAATTATGAAAGAATTATCTGATAATGTCAGGCATGCTTACAAAAGAGACCTGAAGGAAATAAACAAAGTGAGGTGGATCACCGTAACTGCTGTATTCATGGCCATAAATATAGCTATGGCTACAGTAGGGATCACGGTACCCGGCGGACATCTCTACCTCTGCGACGTGGTGATCTGCACCGCAGCCATCCTCTTAGATCCCTTTGCGGCCTTTGTGGTTGGAGGTATAGGGTCACTGATAGGAGATATGCTTTTCTACCCGCCGCCAATGATCGTGTCTCTTGTGACACACGGGATACAGGCTGTGGTGATATCTCTCATCGTTCACCGCTCACAATATGACAGTAAGAAAAAGGAATTCGCGGTTTCACTTTTCGCGACCCTTGTAGGGGCAGTGATAATGGTAGTGGGATATACCCTGGGAAAGATCTTCATATACAGCACCTATGAATATGCCATGATCAAGCTTCCCTATGAGATAGCCCAGGCACTTCTGGGAGTGGCAGGTTCCCTGCTCCTCTGCTACAGATTCGGCCTGAAAAACATTTTTAAGAAAATGGAACTTATTTGAGCCGTAAGTTTCCTCTTCACAAATATTGAAAAAAGCATCCGCACCGGCGGGTGCTTTTTTCGGGACGGGGTTAAATTGTCGGTTTATGAAAAGATTAAGGCAAGATTGTCTGCTGATAATATTTGTGTATCTGATACTACTGTAAGGCCCAGAAACGACATCTATCTTTTTGATTATGATGCAGTAAATGAGGCGGTTCTAAACGCCTTAGTTCATAATGATTGGACTGTGACAGAACCGCAGATTTCTTTATTTAGTGACCGGATGGAAATATTATCTCATGGAGGATTACCTAGTGGAATGTCAACAGAAGACTTTTACGAAGGAATAAGCCATCCGCGAAATTCTACGCTAATGAGGGTCTTTTTAAATATAGGACTTACAGAGCATACTGGGCATGGGGTTCCGACAATTATTAAGAAATATGGCAAAGAAGTTTTTGAAATTACAGACAATTATATTAAGTGCAGGATTCCATATGATAAAAATGTATTGGAGATGAGCAGAAATAATGTCGGTATAAATGTCGGTATAAATAAAACGGAAAAAGCAGTACTTGGTTTATTGATAAATAATCCGGAAATGACGGCTGAAGAGATAGCTATAGAAGTAGGAGTTACAAAGAGAACTGTAGAACGTACCTTGGTTAGTTTGAAGAAAAAAGGGTTGATAGAGCGTATTGGATCAAATAAGAATGGAAGTTGGGCTGTTGTAAAATAGTATTGTTAATCATGGTTTATTAGCTGTAGATGATTCATGCAGGCAAATTATAAACATATATAGATGATATTTGGAGGACGAGAAGAAATGAATGTGGAGGGACCGAAGGCTTATGCCTGCACTAATAAAGGGTAAAAACGATATATACACGGTAAACGAGAAGTTGGCATCAGAATGGAATTATGAAAGGAATGGCGAAATTACGCCTTCTGATATCGCAATTGGCTCCCAAAAGAAGGTCTGGTGGAAATGTGAAAAAGGACATGAATGGCAATCTTCTTTAGCGCATAGGGTTGGGGGGAGAGGTTGCCCGATATGCAAAGCTTCTTTTGGAATGCAACCCGAATACCTGTGAGATGTTGGGGTTGGATGAAGAACAGTATCTTATAAAGACAGATCTCGGGAAGGAGTTGATTGATAACAGTAGGCTATTCCTTTCGAAACTCGCAATAAAGTCCTTTGGCGGTTATGCGGATACGCAGCTGCGAAGGCTTCAGAACGGACAGCCCTTCAAAGAAGATATATGAGGCTGTAAAAAGATTCCGAAGGGGCGTGTCGCAACATACGCGCAAGCGGCAGAGGCCGCAGGGGATCGAAAGATGGCAAGAGCTGTTGGGAATGCTCTTCATAAGAATCCGGATCCTACAACAATACCGTGCCATCGCGTGGTGAATTCCAAAGGAGAACTTGCCGGGGAGTACGCTTTTGGCGGCACATGGAAACAGGCTGAGATCCTTCAGTCAGAAGGTGTGGAAGTCAAAGATGGCAGGGTGAATCTGGAACAATATCAGTGGAAGCGCAGATCATGAATCAGCAAAGTCAGCATAGAACCTGACAGTGAAGCAGATGATAAAACAATTCGGGTTTGCCGCCGACGGAAATCATATCAAAAGGACGTTTTTATTTTTTAAGAATTATTTTAGGAAAATACTGCCACAACTTTTCTGCCTCCGTATATATAGATAGAAAACACACAGACAGGCACCGGGGCCCGGCTATAAAAGGAAAACGTAGGTGGTCATAAGAAATCGGCGCACCTTATGATGGGGAATAAGATAACACATCTTGTGATAAGGGAGGTACGAAAAATGGCAATGAACATGGTTAGCGATAAAGAACTTGAAAAGGTTAATGGAGGATATATCCTTTGTTTAACCGGAGATCCGAGGGATAATCTGTACGAAGTCCGTAATGACTTTGACGGTGCTTATATTTCAACAGGAAGCACATACTGGACCAGAGAAGGGGCAATAGAAGCGGCAAAACGCGTAGGAGTGTCCACACAGGAAATAAATATAAAACAATTACATTTCCTCATGGTCTTTCACCGCCTTCCGAAGGACTGAGCTCCGAACAGCCCATTGACTCAGAATATTCTATCGCCCTGCTGATATCCCGGCAGGGTGATTTTTATTGCAAAGACGGCGACTGTGCTTATATGTCATACGATGAGGAACAGGAGGAATACTACTGCAGCGTCGACATGGATGAGGATGACTATTACAGGCTGATATCGGGAGAACGGAAACGCTCCTGTCCTTATTATCGGGATGGGGACGAATATAAGGTTGTGAGGCATCAGATGTAGGAGAAGCGCTAATGGTTAAGCAGATTGTTCGTGATGATTTGATATCAACGGAGGTTGATTTTTTTCTTGGCAAAATATATTGTGTAAAATATAATATGATAAAAGGCAACTTCGCTTAGTGGAAAAGAAGCTAAGGAATTGTACAGGTTATTGTATATGTTACTTAATGAATTATGAAATGATGAAAGGAAACCGGTGTGAAATGAAGGATCTTATCGAGATTATCAAAGGTAGAAAAAGCATACGGACTTTTGACGGAAACACTCTCAGGTGATAGCTTATATGTGGCCGGCAAGATTGAAAAAAAGCCCTATGGATTCTCAAAGGGACTTCATCTTCGAATAAGTTGATGAAAAATGGATGGATTTGGAGTATATTATAGTGAGTAAACAAATATTCTAATACTTCAAAAGGGGGAGTAGATCACATGAATGACGAAAAGAATTTAAACATCAAGGTAAATCCAACATCCAACACAGCAGTTACAACACTTATCATGTTAGCAAATGCTCACTATGAAAAAGCGTTGGAAATACTTGAACAGATGGGGGTGAAAAAAGAAGAGATATTTCATGGAGTGGATCCTGCGGATATGGTAAACAGGCCGTCAGATATCGTCAGAGAGCTTCGTTATGTTGCGCTCAACAGAACGATAGAAGAATGCGGACTGAATGTTCTGATGGATATTCCCTGCGGTTATACTCCCAGGGTGTTTGATTGCATAGAAAAGGGGATGCATTATATCGGCTGTGATCTTCCGGCCGTGGTCAATGATTTTTCACCGATCATTGCCTCTATGACAGATGAGGAACAGAAGAAAAAGATTGATTTTCAGGTGGTTGATGTAACAAACTATGAAAGCATGAAGGCTGCTGCCGACAAGGCAGAGGGACCTGTCTGTATTGCCATGGAGGGGCTTACCGTTTATTTAACTCCGGGAGAAATGGAACAGCTCATGGTAAATATCCGGCGTATCCTCGCTGAAAAAGGCGGCTGCTGGCTTAGTTCGGATGCGGAGACCTTCGAGTATTATATGGCTGTATTTAAGGCAGTGGCCGGAGATAAGGCAATGGAGTATTTGATGGCAGCCAGAAAAGGTTTCGGCGGACAGTCGGATACGGATCTTCACAAGAATAATGCAAGTGTTGTAAATAATACCGGCGGAAAAAATATGGCTGTGGATTATGAAAAGATTGAAGCAAGATATAAAGCAAAAGGACTTCTGGTGGAAAAGATCCCTTACTACCGGGATGACATGGAGCTTAAGCTTTTCGAGGCCATGACCGGGGAAGAGATTGAAAAGCTGAAAGAAAACATGAAGCATGTAAATGTTTGGAAGATCACCGCAGATCCTGATTTTAAGGAGAATACAGATGACACTGCTTCATCAGAGATGTCCGAAATCCGTGATCTTCCGTTTGAGGTAAAAAGCTCTGTCAGCGACGGATTGTTTGAAGTAAGCATTCAGGGACGTATGGATACGATCACGGCACCGGAGCTTTTGAAGCAGTTTCAGGAGGCCGGAGGAAATATCACAGGTATTCATGTTGATGTCAGTAAAATGGCTTATGTATCGTCAGCGGGACTTCGTGTATTTCTTATGATGTATAAGTCATTGGAAGATAAAGAGAAATTTAAGATGACAGGGATAAATCCTGCGGTTCGTGAGATCATCGAGACAACAGGTTTTGACAGCTTTTTTCTCAGCTCTGAAAACTGAGCAGAAACAAGCTTGAGATATACACTTAAAGCCTTGTAAATGCCGATAAAAGGCAAAAAATGTGGGTATAAAATGAAATATTTTATACCCGATTTTATACCCATAGCGGAAATCATATTCCATTTTATGCATATTATATGCCATTTTATGGGGTAAATGAAAAGAGGTAAAAAAGTGGAAATTCGGGGGAATAGAGCATGATACGAGTTTTGTTTGTATGTCACGGCAATATCTGCAGGTCGGTTTCTGCGGAGTATATTTTAAATATGCTGCTTAACGAGAAGGGTCTGGAATCTGAATATTACGCAGATTCGGCGGCCACTTCCACGGAGGAGATCGGAAATCCGGTGTATCCGCCAATGGAGAGGGCCTTAAGGCAGCACAATGTGCCCATAGGGGATCACAGGGCAAGGCAGATAAGGCGGGGAGACTACGACAAATACGATCTGATAATTGGCATGGATGAAGAAAACATGTACTACTTAAAGCGGATCCTGGGTGATGATCCCCTGGGGAAGATACATTACCTTATGGAATATACCGACACTCCCAATGCCAAGATCGAAGATCCCTGGTACACAAGGGATTTTGAAAAGGCCTATCAGGATATATACAAGGGATGTCTTGGACTTCTTGAAAGTTACAGCGGTTAAAATCCTGTTGTATTATCCTTTAAGTTTGAGTAAAATGTTTTATGCCCGGCAAACGCCCGTTTAAACCGAAAGACGTTTCCGGGAGACCGGTTTATGAAGAAAGAAAAGAAGGAGATACGCTGTAAGGATGTGGAAGATTTTCTGCAGCCGTATCTTGAAGACAAGCTTGACAATAATGATACAAGGCTTCTTATCGAGCACTTAAAGGCCTGTCCTGAATGCATGGACGAACTGGAGATAAGATATCTTCTTTATGAAGGTCTCAAGTTACTGGAGTCCGGACAGGATTTTAACCTGAAAGCTGAGCTGGAGGAGAGGCTTTACCAGTCAGAACAGCATGTACTGATGATCGACAGGCTTAAGACCAGTGCTGTTCTCTTTGTTGTGGCTATGGCTATTTTCGGGACAGTACAGCTTGTCCTTATGATGGTGGGTTAATATGTCGGAAAAATTATTGATGATCGATGGTCATTCCATCATAAACAGGGCATTTTACGGAATGCCGGACTTAAAGAATTCTGCCGGAGTTCATACCGGCGCTATCCTTGGATTCATAAATATCGTACAGAAGATAATCGACAGTGAGAAGCCGGACTATCTCGCAGTGGCTTTCGACACTTCGGCGCCGACCTTCAGGCATGAGATGTTTGAAGCTTATAAGGGAACCAGGAAACCTACTCCTGAGGACCTGAAAGCCCAGGTGCCCCTCTTACAGTCCCTGCTTAAGGATATGGAGGTGCCGGTGATCACATGCCCCGGTATTGAGGCGGATGATATCTTAGGTACTGTTTCAAAAAAGTGGGAGAGCAGGGGTTATGAGGTTTCCATCGTATCCGGTGACCGGGACCTGCTCCAGCTTGTAACAGAGCATATAAAGCTTATCCTTCCCAGGACCGCTAAAGGCGAGACCACTATCTCCATGTTTTTCCCTGCAGATGTGCTTAGGGAATATAAGGTGGAACCCCTTGGTATCATTGAGTTAAAGGCCCTTATGGGGGATTCTTCGGATAATATCCCCGGAGTTCCGAAGATCGGTGAAAAGACTGCGACGGAGCTCCTTGAGCAGTACGGAAATATTGATGTATTAAAGGAACATATCGAGGAGATAAGTAAAAAGAGCATCAGGGAATCCTTAAGGGATAACTTTGATCTGGCAGTGCTTTCAAAGGCTTTAGCTACAATTAAGACAGATGCGGATATAGACATTACGCCGGAAGAAGCTGAATTTAAGGGCTTATATACCGAAAAGGCTTTTGCCACCATAAAGGAGCTGGAATTAAGGTCCCTTTATCCCAGGTTCGGGAATATGGCGGAAGAAGACAGGTATTCCGGCCTTAAGGAATTTACCGAGGAAAAGGACTTAGGAGTGGTGGAGGATATCTTTGCCTCTGCGCTCAAAGCGGACAGAGTGGGAATGGGCGTCGGGATAGACGAAACCACCGGAGAGGTTACTTCAGTTGCCTTCAAGTGGGAGGGAAAAGCAGTTTATATAAGCTTAAACGGCTTTATTTCCCCCATGTACTTAAAAGCCCATTTGAATTCCCTGGCGGAAAAGGCTGCCGGCAGGATATTTACCGCCGGGTTAAAGAAACAGTACAGCTTTGTCTATGACAGATACTCTGAAAAGCTATACGATATGGAAGTCATGGAGTATCTTTTAGATCCCTTAAGGAATAACTACGATATTCCGGAAGATATAAGGCTGGCAGCAGCTTTATCCTATAACAGGGGTGAGGCCGTTCTTTCCGAAGTAAGGGAGAACGGCATGGAAGATCTCCTCATCAAGGTGGAGATGCCTCTGACATATACCCTTGCCCTTATGGAGAAAGAGGGCATACGGGTTCAGGCCGGAGAGCTTGAAAGATACAGTAAGGAGCTGGGAGAAAAGATAAAGCTTTTAGAAGGGGGCATTTATCAGTCTGCAGGAGAAGAATTTAACATCAATTCCCCGAAGCAGCTGGGCCAGATCCTCTTTGAAAAGATGGGTATAGAAGGCGGTAAGAAGACCAAGACCGGCTATTCCACTTCCGCAGAGGTGTTGGAAAAGCTTTCCCCGGAATATCCCTTTGTGAGGGATATACTGAAATACAGGACCTATGCCAAGCTTAAGGCCACATACGCAGACGGGCTGCAGCCCTTTATCAGGGAAGACGGAAGGATCCATTCCACCTTTAATCAGACGGTGACTGCCACAGGAAGGATCAGCTCCGCGGATCCGAATCTTCAGAATATTCCGGTACGTACGGAAGAAGGAAGGGCATTCCGCAGAGTCTTTATCCCTAAGGACGGATATTCCTTTATTGATGCGGATTACAGCCAGATCGAGCTTCGTATCCTGGCCTCCCTTTCCGGGGATAAAAAGCTTATTGAAGCATATAACGAAGGTAAGGATATACATGCCATTACTGCTTCCCAGGTATTCAATGTCCCTATTGATGAGGTGACGCCGGAACTCAGGCGGAATGCAAAGGCGGTGAATTTCGGTATTGTTTACGGTATCAGTTCCTTCGGGCTTTCGCAGGACCTGTCAATTTCCAGGACAGAGGCGAAGGAGTATATAGACAGATACTTTATGACCTATCCGGATGTGAAGAATTATCTGGATTCCCTTATCGATTTTGCGAAGAAAAACGGTTACGCCCTTACATACTTTGGCAGAAAGAGGCCGGTGCCGGAGCTTAAAAGCCCCATTTTCGCCCAGAGGTCCTTCGGCGAAAGAGTGGCAATGAATGCTCCCATACAGGGCACCGCTGCGGATATAATAAAGATCGCCATGTCAAATGTGATCCGGGCTTTGAGGGAGGATGAGCTGAAATCCGCCCTGATACTGCAGATCCATGACGAACTGCTTATTGAGACTGCTCCCGGTGAAGAGGACAGGGTTAAGGAAATACTTAACAGGGAGATGACAGGGGCTGTTTCCCTGCCGGTGCCTTTGATAGCTGACATAAACAGCGGATCAAACTGGGATGAGGCTCACTAACCTCCACTAATTACAAATGGCGATTCAACAAATTGTAATAAGGTCATTGTATTGAGATTTATAGGAATTACCGGCGGTGTCGGTGCGGGAAAAAGTGAAATCTTAAAGCATCTTATGGAGAACCCCAGATTTCTTGTAAGGCAGGCGGATAATATTGCCCACAGCCTCATGGAAAAGGGGAAACCTCTTTTTCATAAGGTGGTTGAGACCCTGGGGGAAGATGTGCTTTCTTCCGAAGGGGAGATAGACAGGAAAAAGATGGCGGAAAAGATCTTTAAGGAACCTCTTTTGAAGGAAAAGATCAATTCCCTGATCCATCCCGCGGTAAAAGATTTTATCAGGGAAGATACTGTAAAAGCCGCCGCTTCCGGGAAATATGATATTTATTTTTTGGAAGCCGCTCTTTTAATTGAATGCGGATATGGTAAAATATGCGAAGAACTGTGGTATATTTATGCTGATGAAAATGTCCGCAGGGAGAGGCTTAGATTAAATCGCGCCTACAGCGATGAAAAGATTGAGCTTATTATGAAGAGCCAGCTCCCGGACAGCGTTTTCCGGGAAAACTGCGCACATGTAATCGATAATTCGGGAGAACTTGATCAAAGTATAGAAGATATAGATAGGTTGATAAGTGGATATACGGGTTGAAGGAAGGCGGGCCGGTAAGCAGTTCGCCAAAATGAACAGAAAAGTTACAGGGAAGGGCAGACGAAGCATGCAGAGTGTTAAAAAGACAAATGAACCCTTAGTTTTCGGGCTTGATATCGGAACGAGATCCATTGTCGGAACAGTGGGATATTATCAGGCTAAGCAGTTCCACGTTGTGGCGCTTGAAAGAGTAGAGCACGAGGACAGGGTCATGTTGGACGGGCAGATCCACGATATAGCGGGAGTGGCCCAGGAGATAAGGACCGTTAAAAAATGGCTGGAGGACGACATAGGCCAGCCCCTTACAGATGTGTGCATAGCTGCTGCAGGACGTGTGCTCCGCACAGTCACTACCCATGTGGAGCAGGACTTCGGAAGCGAGAAGGATGTGACCGCAGAGGATATCTATTCCCTTGAAGTGCTGGGAGCCCAGAAGGCTTATGCGGAATTTATAAAGAACAATGACTTAAGGATCCATTTCTACTGTGTGGGATATACTGTTGAAAGGTATTACCTGAACCAGTATCCCATGAGTAATCTGGAGAGCCATAAGGGACGTACCATTGGCGCGGATATGATAGCGACCTTCCTTCCGGATGAAGTGGTGGACGGTCTTTATAAGGCTGTGGAAGCTGCGGGCTTAAGAGTCGCTAACCTTACTCTGGAGCCTATTGCCGCTATGGAAGTGGCTATCCCTAAGTCCTACCGTATGCTGAACATCGCCCTTGTAGATGTGGGCGCAGGTACCAGCGATATCTGTATCACAAGGGATGAAGCCATTATCGCCTACGGCATGATCCCCAGTGCCGGCGACGAGATCACAGAGTGCATTGCCAAGGCTCTTCTTACCGATTTCTCGGAAGCAGAGGAGATTAAGAAACAGATCGGGGACAAGGGCGCCATTAAGTACCATGACATAATGGGGATCGAGTCAAAGATAGATCAGGAAAAGATTGAGTCCTTAGTCAGTGCCACCATTGAGATCATGACCAGGGAGATCTCCGATAAGATAAAGAGATTAAACGGCGGAAGACCTGTAAGCGCTGTATTCGTAGTAGGCGGTGGCGGAAGAGTTCCAATTTTCTGCAAGCTCCTTGCAAAGGAAATGGGGCTCATGGAGGAAAGAGTTGCGGTCCGGGGTGAAGAAGTGCTTAAGACCGTGGACTTCCAGGTGAAGGATATAAATGTGGATTCCCTTCTTGTGACTCCCATAGGTATCTGCCTTAACTTCTATTCATCAAAGAATAATTTCGTATTTGTCACCTTTAACGGTGAACAGATAAAGCTTTACGATAACTCGAACCTTAGGATCTCCGATGCCGCTATGCAGGCAGGATTCTCAAATTCAGACCTGTTCCCCAAGCACGGTCCCGACATCTCATTCACCGTGAACGGCAAGGTGCAGATGAGAAGAGGAAGCATGGGTGAGCCTGCGGAGATCAAGCTTAACGGCACCGTGGTTTCCTTAAGTGAAAAGATAAAGGGCGGCGATCTTATCGAGGTCGTACCTTCCACAGCCGGAAAGGCCGCTGTGGTTCAGATAGAGAAGCTTCCCGAATTCTCTGAAAAGATCACGGTCAATGTAAACGGCACTCCTGTTGTGCTGCCGAAATATGCTTCTGTAAACGGTGAGCTCCAGAGCGGATACTATGAGATCCAGGACGGGGACAATATTGAAATGCTGAAATTCTATACTGTTCAGCAGATCCTGGAATTCATGGATGTGAACCTGGAAGACGGCACTGAGATTTACGTGAACAGGGAAATAGCTTCCCCCATTACCGAAGTATATGACAATTTCAATGTAGATTGGACCTTTGCGGAGGAAGAATTCCACGACGGAAGCCTGGCAGACATCAAGGCCCAGGCAGCTAAGAACGGAGAAGACGACGGTACCGATGCCAACGGTAAGAGTATAGAAGAGCTGAAACGCCGTATTTCAGGTGTTCCGGATCAGCCGGAGGGACCGATTCTGGATGATGACGGAAATCCCATTCCCGAGGCCTCTACAAATAATATTTTCGGAGCCTTAGGTACAGGTGGATTAAACAGCGCAGCCGTTGACGTGATCGGAAATCCCATCCACGGCGCGAAGATAAACGGCGGGACCATAGGCAGCGGTCCCGGAATCACCAAGGATACCTCGGAAGAAAAGAGCAGCGAGGACGGGATCACCGTATTCTATAACGGACAGCCCCTTTCCTTAAAGGGCAAGAAGAACTTTATCTATGTGGATATCTTTAACCATGTGGATTTTGACCTCACAAGCCATAAGGGAAAAACAGTGGAGACGCTGCTTAACGGCAGACCTGCACAATATACGGAGCCTATAAAGGACGGCGACAATATAGAAGTTCACTGGAAGGAAATCGGCAAATGAGATTCATGAGCATTGCTTCCGGGAGCTCCGGAAACTGTATATATGCAGGGAATGCTGATACGGATATACTTATTGATGTGGGTATCTCTGCAAAGAGGATAGAAGAAGGACTTAATTCCATCGGACGCAGTATTTCCGATATGGACGGGATCCTTATCACTCATGAACACTCGGATCATATAGCTTCCCTGAAGGCCATTTCAAAGAAGTATCACCTTCCGCTATATGCCACAGGCGGCACCATCAATGAAATACTGAATGTAAAGGGCATGGAAATCGAACCTGCCCTTTTTAATGAAGTCTGTTATGACAGGGAGTTCGTCCTTAAGGACATGGTCATCGACCCCATAAGAGTTTCCCATGATGCGGCGGAACCGGTGTGCTACAGGTTTTTCGAAAATGATGAGGGTACTTCCCCGTCAGACAGGGTGTCCGGAGCGGTATGCACGGATCTTGGAGTGTATGATGACTATATTATCGATAAGCTGTCCGGGGTTTCCTGCCTGTTATTGGAGGCAAACCATGATGTGAAAATGCTGGAAGCAGGATCATATCCCTATTACCTAAAGAGGCGGATACTGTCGGAAAAAGGACATCTGAGCAATGACAGCGCCGGGGAACTGCTTTCGGGACTTATGGAAAAAGGGCCCTTAAAGCAGGTGCTCTTAGGACATCTCAGCAAGGAGAATAACTACGCTGCCCTTGCCTTTGAAACCGTAAGGATGCAGCTTAACATGCTCTTCGGAAACTACGAAGAGACCGGAATGTGCCTCGGGATAGCCCCCAGGGATGTGCCGGGAAAAGCGGTTTTGGATATGTAAGAAAGGAAAGATAAGAACATGAGGAAGATAATCATTACAGTTGTCGGGAAGGATACTGTGGGGATAATCGCAAAGGTCTGCACTTATTTGGCAAATAATGAGATAAACATCTTAGATATCTCACAGACCATTGTCAGCGGCTTTTTCAACATGATGATGATAGTTGACATCGCCGGATCGAAGAAGCCCTTTGAGGATGTGCAGCACGAGCTCAACCAGATCGGTGATGAGATCGGCGTACAGATCAGATGCCAGAGAGAAGAGATTTTTGAAGGGATGCACAGGATCTGAGAATCCATCAGGATTCTCAGATCCGTAAATGGCAACTCCCGAAGGGAGTTGTCCTGCGAAGCAGGATCAGCGGAGGCGCCACAAGCGCCGCAGCTGACCGGGGACATGAGAATCCATCAGGATTCTCAGATCCGTAAATGGCGACGAGATTGCAGCGAACATATAAGGATTAATTATGATTAGTATAAGCGAAGTTATCGAAACAAATGAAATGATCGATAAGGAGAATCTGGATGTCAGGACCATTACCCTTGGCATCAGTCTTTTGGACTGCATTTCCTCCGATATCGGTGAATTAAATGAGAACCTAAGGAATAAGATCCTTACGGTTGCGAAGGATCTGGTTTCCGTGGGAAGGGAAATAGAGAAGGAGTACGGTATCCCCATAGTAAACAAGCGGATCTCCGTAACTCCCGCGGCTCTTCTCGGTGCCGCCTGCAAAAGCACGGATGATTTTGTGAGTATAGCAAAGACCCTTGACAGTGCAGCGAGAGAAGTGGGCGTGAATATCATCGGCGGCTTTACGGCTCTTTCGGCCAAGGGAATGACAAGGACGGACGAACTGCTTATCCGTTCCATTCCGGAAGCGCTGTCCTTCACCGACAGGGTCTGTTCAAGTGTGGTGGTTGGTTCCAC
>JAFSKT010000120.1 GCA_017448845.1 Lachnospiraceae bacterium | reverse complement strand
TTCTTAAGGACAACGTCCCTCTCGTCCTTTATCTTTTCTATATCTTCATTTATGGGAAACTGCCGCTTCAGTTCCTCCGGCGTCGGCAGCTGCCTAATGAATTCCATCTGCATCTCCATGATTTTTACCTCTCTTTATTTTGGAGAGCCACGCCATTTAAATGCCGCTTCGCCCCTCGCCGGGGCGGCATCCTGCATCTATGATGCAGGATAAAGGCGGCGTGGCCTACGTACCGCAAAGTTTTCATAGAAAACTTTGCAGTACCAATTCTGACTATTCATACCATATTTTAGCGTTGTTTACAAGAAAAGATTTGCTTGCCGACGGGGCGTCCGGACATCAGGGGCTTGACGGATTGGGAAGGGAGAAATAAAATAGGTTGAGATAACCATTGCTGGGGGAGCTTTTTGCTGAGAACTTGATGATTCAAGGACCCTTGGACCTGAACCGGATAATGCCGGCGTGGGAAAGCAGGACATGGTTTTACATGTCATGAACCCCCCTCCGTAAACCAAAAGGAGGTTTTTTTATGTCATTTTTTGCAACGTTAACAGAGGATGGTAGCTATGCTCTTACGGGGGCAGGCTATACTGCGGTGATAGTGTTGATAATCGTCCTGGTCATTGCCGCATGCTTTTTCACCCCCTCATCAGAAGACAACATGAAGACCGGGACAAGGAAGCTGATCTTTGCGGCCATGGCCATGGCGCTCGCCTTTGTGACTTCATTTATCAGTCTGCTCCGCATGCCCATGGGAGGATATGTTTCCCTTTTCTCCATGTTCTTTATCACGCTTATAGGGTACTGGTACGGGCTAAGAACAGCGCTTATTGCGGGTTTTGCTTACGGACTGCTGCAGTTTGTGGTGGATCCTTATATCTTAAGCATTCCGCAGGTACTCTGTGACTATGTGCTGGCTTTCGGAGCGCTGGGGCTTTCAGGACTCTTTCATGATTCACCCCACGGAATGGGGAAGGGATATCTTGTGGGAGTTTTCGGAAGATTTATCTTTGCATTTCTTTCGGGTGTGATCTTCTTCGGGGACTATGCACCGGAAGGGATGAATCCGGCCATTTATTCCTTTGTTTATAACGGGACTTACATATTTACCGAAGCGGGAATAACCTTTATAATCATTATGATCCCTGCGGTTACAAAGGCCCTGGCTACCGTTAAAAAGCTTGCCCTGGCCCAGCCGAATGAGGGATAAATAAAAACTCCGCTCCGGGGATCTTCCCGGAAAGTGAAAAGGAGGTCAGTATGGGAATAGTCGGCGGTATCATGGTGCCTCACCCTCCGCTTATCGTACCGGAGGTAGGTAAGGGAGGCGAAAAGGTAATTGAAGAGACCACTGCGGCGTATGAAAAGGCGGCGGAATTTGTGGCTGCCCTGAAGCCGGAGACCATAGTGATATCATCGCCCCATGTGGTGATGTACGGGGACTATCTCCATATTCCTCCGGGAGACACCGTGGGAGGGGATCTCCGGCAGTTCAACGCAAGAGAAGTGGGGATGTACCTTGAGTACGACGTGGAATTAAGGGACGCCATCATAAAGAACTGTGATGAGACTTCCTTCCCCGCAGGAACCATGGGGGAAAGGAATCCCGAACTGGATCACGGTACCATGGTGCCCCTTTACTTTATCCTTAAAAAGATGGGAAATGTGAAGATAGTGAGACTGGGAATCTCCGGTATTTCACTGTCGGATCATTACCGCATGGGAATGCTTATAAAGAAGGCTGCAGAGGAGACCGGCAGGAGAGTGGTATACGTGGCAAGCGGCGATCTTTCCCATAAGCTTCAATACAGCGGTCCTTACGGCTTTGACCCCAAGGGACCGGAGTATGATGAAAAGATCATGGATGTCATGGGCTCCGGGGAATTTGACGCTCTCATGGACTTTGATAAGGAACTCCTTGAAAAGTCGGCGGAATGCGGCCACCGTTCCTTTATCATAATGGCAGGTGCCTTTGACCGTACAAAGCTTGATATTAAGAGGCTTTCACATCAGGATGTGACAGGAGTGGGTTACGGCATCTGTACCTATGAGGTTAAGGGAAGGGATGAAGGCAGGAATTTCCTTGACATCTGGTATGAGAGGAAGATGAAGAGCCTGGAAAGTGAGAAGCTTTTGGAAGACGCCTATGTGAGTCTTGCAAGAAAGACCATTGAAAATTATATAAGGGACAGGAAGATCATAAAGGTGCCTGAGGACCTGCCGGAAGAAATGCTCCGTAACAGAGCCGGTGCCTTTGTTTCACTGCATATTGACGGGGACTTAAGAGGCTGTATCGGTACCATTTCACCGGTGGCTGACAGCATAGCAGAGGAGATAATCGCCAACGCCATCAGCGCTTCCACCAGGGATCCCAGGTTCTCGCCGGTGAGGCCGGAGGAGCTTCCCTTCCTTGAGTACAGCGTGGATGTTTTGGAAGAGCCGGAGAAGATAAGTTCCCCCGATGAGCTGGATGTGAAGAAATACGGAGTCATTGTGACCAAGGGGATGAAGCGGGGATTACTGCTTCCGAACCTGGAGGGAGTGGATACTGTTTCGGAACAGATCTCCATTGCAAAGCAGAAGGCGGGGATCTCCGTAAGCGATGACAATGTGGAACTTGAGCGTTTTGAAGTAACAAGGCACTGTCCGAAGGAACATTAAAGCTTTATATGAAATGTCATGTCTGTTTCCGCCATTGCGATCTCTCTGAAGGACAGAGGGGATTCTGCAGGGCAAGGATCAATAAGAATAATGAGATAGTAGCGGAGAATTACGGGGTTATTTCTTCCATAGCGCTGGACCCCATAGAGAAGAAGCCACTGAACCGTTTTTATCCCGGCAGTTTCATTCTGTCCCTTGGTTCCTACGGCTGTAACCTCCGTTGTCCCTTCTGCCAGAATCACGAAATTTCCCAGACCGGGGACAGGGGTTTTTCAAAAGTTGATCCGGAATATATAAGGGATATCGCCCTAAGGGAAAAGGTGAACGGGAATATAGGCGTGGCCTACACTTATAACGAGGCCTTAACCGGCTATGAATTTGTGCGGGATACGGCAAAGCTCATCCACGAAGAAGGGATGAAGAACGTGCTGGTTTCAAACGGCACGGCGGAGCTTCAGGTGCTTTCCGAGATACTGCCCTACATTGACGCCATGAACATCGACTTAAAATCCTTTTCGGAGGATGTTTACAGGGATGTGCTAATGGGGGATCTGAAGCAGACCATGGATTTTATTGAAGAGGCTGCAAAGCATTGCCATATGGAGATCACCACCCTTGTGGTGCCCGGGATAAATGATTCGGAAGAGGAGATCCGGGAGATAGCAAAGTGGATCGCCGGCTTAAACGGCGGAAAGGGAGAGGAGATACCCTATCATCTCTCAAGATTCTTCCCCCAGTACAAAATGACTGACAGGGGAGCTACTCCGGTGGATAAGATATTTGCCCTGACTGATGTGGCAGGGGAATACCTGAAATATGTGTATGCGGGAAATGTCTGAACGGGCCGGAAAGGGTGTTTAAGGATTACGTTGGAGCCTTTCAAATATTATCAGTATGAAATCCTTTATGGTGACGTATTTATCCACGGTTGAAAGGATCCAGCCCTCGGGATATACCGGGGGACGGCCTATAGGGAACATATGGTGTTTTATCGA
>JAFSKT010000119.1 GCA_017448845.1 Lachnospiraceae bacterium | reverse complement strand
TCTTTCCTGCTTTTCCGCCTCTCTCCCTTTCCGCTTCTCTCCCTTTCCTGCCTTTCCCACTTCTTCTCTTCCCACTTTCTTTCCCGCAATCTCGGAAAAAATGAGTTTTATGCCTAAGGAAAGAAAAAAAGCCTGAAAAGGGCATAGATCCGAACCGGATGCTCCTCCCTCTGCAGAGAAAATATGCCTAAGGGCAGAAAAAATGTCTGAAAAGGGCATAGAATTGCGGCAGTAGCAAGGGTGGCGGAGAAAGCCCTATGCCTAAAGGAAGAAAAATGATCTGAAAAAGGCATAGAATTGCGGCAGTAGCGAGGGTGGTGGAGAAGATTTCATGCCTAAGGGGAGAAAAAATGTCCGAAAAGGGCATAGATTTCAGACAGAAGCTTCTTCCACTTCAAGATGAATATGCCTAAGAGAGACGTTTCTCCTCTCCTTAGGTATAAGCAAGGAAAAAGCTTGAAAAGGGCACGGAACTCCAACAGGAAAAAAGGACGCTTAACTAAAGGTGCTGAAGCACCGCTATGCGGCTACGGCCTTGACAAGCCCTAACAGGCAGATTAAAACGAAGCAAAGCGCAAGCAAGTGTAATGCTTACCTCAGCTCTCCGCATTATCACCATTCAACTCATCGTTTTTGATAAGAGATATCATCACATCCGCGATCCTGGGATCGAACTGCTTGCCCTTGCAATTCTCGGTCTCTTCGAGAATGTGCTCTTTCGACAGCTTATTCCTGTAAACCCTGTTGGTGTTCATGGCGTCATAGGAATCAGCCACGCAGATGATACGGGCAATAAAGGGAATATCCTCCCCGGCTTTTCCTTCGGGATATCCTCTTCCGTCGTATCTCTCGTGATGATAAAGAGCTCCTTCGCCTGCGTTTTCAAGGCTTTTGAACTGTTTACTATCTGCTCTGAATTTTCAGTGTTTTCAGATAGGCCTTTTTCTCATCCGTTATCCTGTTGCTTTCCACGCACTTCTGAATGGTTTTGTTGTGCGTCCAGGTATCAAGCCTTTTCTCTTCGATATAAGGGATCACCTGCTCATACTGCTTCGCCATGGCAGTGGCGAAATACCAGGCGATCATCATATTTATATAGTATTCTTCGGATCTGAGCTTAGAGACCATCTCCGGATATTCCGGTGCAAAATCCTCATCGAGGAAATGCTCCATAAGCATTCCCACGCCAAATCTCACAGTGTAGGTTTTACGGGACTTGATCCATTTTTTAATATGCTTAAGCAGCTCTTTCCTGTTTTTCTTAAAGACCTTCGGTGACAGCTGGTCGCAGGTGGCCCAGTTATCGATATAAGGAATAAAGATCTCCACCTCCTCCATGCATTCATTCAGGTCCTTAATACCCGAAATGATAAAGGCGTGCAGCTGGTTTTCCTCAAAATATTCATGTGGAAGCTCTTTCAGAAAATCTTTATAATCTCCGGATTTATAGATCTCCTTTGCCATGGATTTAAGCTCCGGGGTTCTTACCCCGATGATGGTTTCAGGATCCACCGAAGGAATGATCTTTATCTGCATATCACGATATTTCAGATCCTGACAGCTTTTCAGCTTTTCATACAAGTCAGTCTTTTTCATACTCTTTCACCTCCGCTTCTCTGTCTCTCCTATTATACACAGATATCAGCCCGGCTGTCACAGCTTCTTTTTATATATACTGTCAACGTAAAAAAACACGGCATAAATGTTATAGTATATTAATGACGACGAAGAACAAAAAGATAAATCTTCCGCCTATAGGCATGAGGATCATAAAGTCCGCCATCGGTGTATTTCTCTGTTTTATCATAAATATACTAAAGCCTGATATTCCTTGAAAATAAGGTCAAAAAAAGTTATTATGAATCAAGCCACCTTCATAAATGGAGAGATGATATGAGAGACAGACTTGAAAAGATAAGGGAACAGATGAATATGTTTTTCGTGGGAAAGCCGGAGCTGGTGGATAACGTGCTCTGCTGCTTTTTGGCGGAAGGACATCTCCTGCTTGAAGATGTGCCGGGAGTCGGGAAGACCACACTGGCCAGTGCCTTTGCAGGTTCTCTCGGGCTTTCTTTCGGGCGTATTCAGTTCACTCCCGACACCATGCCCGGCGATGTCACCGGTCTCTCCGTATATGACATGAAGACCGGGGAATTCTCATACCGTCCCGGCGGGATAATGAAAAACATAGTGCTGGCGGACGAATTGAACAGGACTTCTCCCAAGACCCAGTCTGCCCTTCTGGAAGCCATGGCCGAATCCCAGGTCACTGTAGATGGGAAGATCTACAGTCTCCCAAAACCCTTTATGGTCATTGCTACCCAGAATCCCATAAGCTTTACCGGCACTTTCCCGCTGCCCGAAGCCCAGCTTGACCGTTTCATGATGCGCCTTTCCATCGGATATCCCGCTCCCGAAGAGGAGCTCCGTATGGCTAAAATGAACCTGGAGGGCATAAGCGTAAAGAACGTGGAAGCGGTCTTAAATTCCGATGATGTGATGAAGCTTAAGGAAATGGTATCCTCCGTCCATGTGAGTAACGAGGTGCTTTCCTATATACAGCGAATCGTAGATATGACACGTTCCGATACGTCCTTTGCCCTTGGGGCAAGTCCCCGCGCCCTCCTCCATCTCCTGCAGGCAGCGAGAGCCAGGGCTTTCCTTAACGGCAGTGATTTTGTGAAGCCTGATGACGTTAAGTATTTAGCGCCTTCAGTCCTTTCACACAGACTTGTACTTTCAACGGAGATGCGCCTTCATAAGAAGACAGCCGCAGAACTCCTTGAACTTATGATACTTAAAGTTCCCGTGAGCGTGGATTGATATATGAACCGTAGATTGCTGATCATACTGCTCATTCTTTTTATTCTGTCCTTAGTTGGAATAACCTTGTACGGCGGGCCGGTAACCTATCTCTTTTTCTTCCTTGTGCTGCTCCTGCCTCTTTCCAACGCTCTTTATATCCTTTATGTGATAAGCTCCATCCGTCTCTACCAGGAGACCGACGGGCGGGATATGACCTGCTCCGTGCCTTCGGATTTTTATCTCACCTTAAGCAACGAAAGCCCCCTTTCTTTTTCTTCCGTAAGAATGATCTTTTATTCCTCATTTTCCACCATCACCGGACTGGATGACAGGACGGAATATGAGCTTCCGCCCCATTCCACCATAAAGCGGAAGACAAAGCTGGTATGCCGCTACCGTGGGGAATATTTAGTGGGGATAAAGGAGCTTGAAGTAAAAGGTCTTTTCAGCCTCTTTACATTGAAATATATGATAAAGGAGCCTTTAAGCGTCATCGTGGCCCCTGCAATGGTGCAGCTTAATGAACTTAAGTTCGGCGAAGACAATGAGGACTCCGACCGGGACAGCCTGCAGAACAGGACCGAACCGGACATCACGGTCAGGGAATATGTGCCCGGAGACAACCCCCGTCTTCTCCACCATAAGGCCAGCGCAGTAATGCAGAAACCCATGATCCGGGAGCTTAAAGGTGGCGAAAAAGACGGGATCATGATCATAATGGAATCGGAGCGCCATTATCCCGAACCGGAAAGATACCTTCCCTCGGAAAACAGGATAATCGAATGTACCCTGGCCCTCACCCTCTATTATGTGAGCAATAATATCCCTGTGGACGTGGTCTACAGGACAACCGCCATGAACTCTGTCCATGTAAGGACATATCAGGAATACGAGGGGCTGTATGAGATAATGAGAAGCTTTTCCTTCGGGGAAAAGGGAAGTACCATAAGCCTCTTAAACGAGCTCTGTTACGGAACACATGTCGGTAATGTGAGGATGATAGTCCCGGTCTTAATCGACTTCGGCGAAGAAGAAAGGCTGCTTACGGAAAAGCTGAATATCTCCCGGGTACCCTTAAGGGTCTATCTCACAGGGAGAGAGCCGGCGCCTGAACCCGCCGTCTATCCTGGTGACGCGGAGATCATTCCCGTCGGCACCCTTTTACCTACGGAGGAAGTGCTATGATGGTTGCGGCTTTTTATGACCTTCTGCTCTTACTCCCCTTAGCAGAAGCAATATCCCTGATCCTCCGTCCCATCTTCGGTGGAGATAAAGGAAATGCCCTGTGGCTTATAGTCACCGCACTTGCCGCAGTTTATCTGATACTTGTAAAACACTTAAAACCCAGGGGACGTCTTATCCTCTTTTCCTTAAGCGCCACCCTGCTTATTTCCTGCACCCTCTATCACCCGAAGGAGGAAAGACTTGACTTCCTTAAAGGAAACCTCTGGATCGCGGAGATAGCCGGTATAGTCCTCCTCTGCTTTTTCATCGGGCTTTTATCCGAAAGATATAAATACCTGCGGCTGATCCTTTCCGCGGCAGGTCTTATAATGCTTTTCATCTGTCTTATAAACGGGATTGAAGTGAGCAAAGCCCTCGTGATCTCCGTTTTCGGCTATGGGATCATCTCCTTTGCGGATTTCAGACAGCGATGCAGTAAAAAAGATGGGGACAGCAGTAAAGATAAGCATCTTGTCTTTATTTCACCCTTTATCCTGGCTGTGATCATCGCCCTTTCCCTTATTAAAGTTCCCACTGAACCCTATGACTGGGGCTTTGTATATAAGATCGCTGAAGTGGCAAAGAACGGATATGCCATTTTAGCGGACGCCCTGTCCGGCATCAGATGGGAAGGGAGTTCACCGGTCATAGGCTTTTCCGACAGAGGCACTTTCGGCGGAAACCTGACGGGAGGCAGCTATATCGTAATGGACATCACCAACTCCATGTCTCCGGGCCCCGGCCTTTACTTGAAGGGCATGGTATTTGACAGCTTTGACGGACAGAGCTGGGAAAGCAGCGTGAAAGAGGACTTAAGGACGCAGATCTTTGATACCCTTGAGACCATGGCTGCGGTAATGGACGTGAAGGGGGACGGCCCGGTTTCCGATCTGGCAAAACGCATCGAAGAGACCACCGTAAGCAAGGGATTGAACACTTCCCGGAGCTTTTATCCCCCGAAGAGCATTTCGGAAAAAAGATACAGCGGCCGTTCCTATAAGACCGAATATTACAGGCTGAACTTAAGCACCCCTGAGATCCATGATCTTTTATATAACGGACATACTCCCACTCCCGAAGGCTGGAACAGCGCCCTTGATGAGTGCGGCGTTAAAGGCACGGAATTCCCCTTTGAAAACTATCTTTCCTACAGGGAAAAGCTTTTTGAAACCTGCCTTCCCCCTACTGAGATATCCGGCAGAGCAAGGGATTACATGGACAAAGTCCTGGAAGGCGCTGAGACCGATTATGAGAAACTCTTAAGGATCGAAGAGCTGCTTAGGAGCTTTGATTATACCGACAGTCCTGGTGAACTGCCCAAAAACCTCAGCAGCCCTTCAGACTATATAGACTATCTGCTCTTTGAAAAGAGGGAAGGTTATTGCAGCTATTTCGCCACCGCCTTTGTCATACTGTCCAGGGCCTACGGCATTCCTTCCAGCTATGTCCAGGGCTACCGCAGGGATATCAAAGACAGCTTCCATGTGGAAATAAGCAATACCGACGCCCACGCCTGGCCCGAAAGCTATATAGATGGAGTTGGGTGGATGATCTTCGAGCCCACTCCCGGATACGCCGGCTCCGTAGCCTCCGGCTGGAAAACCCAGGAAGAGATGATGGCGGAGGGCTCTCCCTATATTCCCGACATTCCTACGGATGAAGGCGAGGACGAAACAAACCTCAACATTCCCGAAGATAAGGCACCCAGGGTATTCCACTGGCACCGCATAGTCCTTCCCTTAGCCATAGGCCTGTCCTTCACCCTGTTCCTTCTCATCCTTGACGCCCTCCTTAAGAGAAGGCGCTACAGGAAGCTTGACGAAAAAGGAAGGGTACTCTGGTGCTGCCGCAGGAACATGCAGCTACTGAAGCGGAAGGGTTTCGGAAGGGAAACTCACGAAACTCTTTCGGAATACAGAAAGAGACTCTCCTCTCATATAAACGAAAAAGATTTAGCCTTTCTTACCCTGTATGAGAAAATCCTCTATTCCGATAAGGAATTGACCGGGGATGAAGCCTTAACAGCGGAAAGCAGTTTCAAAGAACTGAAAAAAGCCCTGAAGTCAGCCCGGAAAGCCGGTTAAGCTTTCCGGGTTTTCTTATATCCCAGGGGTTCCAACCTGATTTCAAAAAAAATTTTAAAAAGGGTGTTGACAACCTACGTCAGTCGTAGTATATTTTACCCCGACAGACAAAGTATTACGTTTGTCGTAGTACGAAAGACATAGTACGAGTAACATAGTACGTCAGGTGAAGTTAAGCCTGTCAAAACAAATAATCTTTATGGAGGAGAAAAATGGTTGAGATCAGCAGTGATGTAATCCGCGGCTACAATGACACCATGATCCTTAGTATCCTTATAAAGGTTCCATCCTACGGATATGAGATCTCGAAGCAGATCAAAAAGATATCCATGGAAAAATACATAATAAAGGAGACCACCCTTTATTCCGCATTCACCAGGATGGAAAAGAACGGATACATAGAATCATTCGTAGCGGACCCGGATCCCGAGGGGAACGGAAAGAAGAGAACTTATTACAGGGTCACAGATTCCGGAACGGAGTATTACCGGAATAAGTGTGAGGAATGGGAACTTACCAAGGATGTGATCGAGCGTTTTATAAAGGAAGACGAGATAGGAGAATAACATGGAAACAATAAGAAATTATCTTGAAACTATGTTTGCCAGCATGCCGAACACTCCTGAAGTTAAGAAAGCAAAGGACGAACTACTGGCAATGATGGAGGATAAATATAACGAGCTTATCGCTGACGGCGCCAATGAAAACGCAGCAGTGGGAACCGTTATTTCAGAGTTCGGCAATCTGGATGAACTGGCAGAGGATCTGGGTCTTCAGAAGGAAATAGAAGAAGTTCACGAAAAGCAGCAGGATATCTCCAGAAGATATGTCAGCATGGAAGAAGTCAGCGCTTATTTCAAGGCAGTGAGAAGCGGAGCCTGGCAGGTTGCTTTAGGAGTAATGCTCTGCATCATATGTGTTACCGGACCTATAATAGCGGCTTCCTTAAAAGCAAATCCGGGACTTGGCGTTATAGCAATGTTCTCATGTATCGCCTTAGCTGTAGGACTTTTCGTATTTTACGGTATAGCAAAAAAGGATTGGAACTTCCTTAAAAAGGAGCCCTGCCAGATCGATATCACCACCGCTAACATGGTGAAGGAAATGCGCCGCAATTACAGGACCACAAGAGCCTGGATGTTAGCTATCGGAGTTGTACTCTGCGCATTCTGCTGGGTACCGACTGCAGCATTCGTATTCTTAGGATCCCTGGTTCCCGCCACACTGTTCTTTATGATAGGCGTAGGCGTATTCCTTATAGTTTACAGCTCGATGGTAGATAAAGGCTTTCAGAAAATACTGAACCTGAACGATAAAAAGACCATAAGCGGAAGCTACGGCAAAGATGATGAGATCGAGTATTCAAGCAAGACCGCAACGGCTGTAATGAGCGTTTACTGGCCTACCGTAACCTGCATCTATCTTTGCATAAGCTTTCTCACATTCCGCTGGGATATCACCTGGATCATATGGCCTGTTGCAGGGATAGTACGTAAGATCTTAAATATAACCCTTGCTAAGGAGGATTAAAAAAATGGAAGAAAAAAAGTGGGAAAAACCCTTTATGATAACAATATGGTGCATAACCCTGATCCTGGTCCTTGTGGGACTGGCGATCCACATCGGAGGTTTCTGGGAATTCGGCTTATTCAGGAAGCCCGAAAAAGCCGTAGCAAATACAGCATCCTTCGATGCCGGGGAAGTAAAAGAGCTCTCAATAGATATTGACCTGGGAGAGGTATCGATCCAGAAGGGTACGGAATTTAAGGTAGATTATAACTATCCCGAGAAATACGCTCCGAAGATCGAGATGGAAGACGGAACTTTAGAGATAACCCAGAAGGCGAAGAAATTCACTCCCGGCAGCATGAACAATAAATATTACCTTAATGTCACTGTCCCCTCCAATGCAGAGCTTAAGAATGCAGAAATTGAATTAAATTTAGGGGAATTGAGGATCGACGGATTGACATCAGACCGCATTACCGCGGAAGGTGACTGCGGAAGCCTTAAGATAAACGGCTGCAATGCGGAAAACGCCGATTTCCAGGCCGATCTCGGAGAGATTGAAATAAGCGGCTGCAATTTCAACTCCTTAAAGACAGAAGCCGATATGGGCGATATCAATGTACAGGGCGATTTCAATTCCGTTTATGCCGTATGTGACATGGGAGACATAGACATCAATACGGTAAAGAATGAGAACGAAGTTGATATCTCCGCAAAGTGTTCTTTAGGAGACGTAAAAGTAAACGGAAAAAGCTGGCACTAAAGCTCCCGAAAAAAATCCGGTATGGCTTTCAAGGCTGCCGGTGTGCCCCGAATACAAAAAGGGCTGTCGCAACTGATCTGCTGCGACAGCCCCTTTTTCATCAAAGGAGGCAAAACCCATCATCTCATTTTATTCATACAGATTGGCACTGAAATAGCGGTCTCCCCTGTCGGGAAGGACTACCACGATATTTCCCTTTACTCCCTCTGAAGCGAGCTTCAGCGCCGCTGACAAAGCCGCTCCCGAAGAGGATCCGGCAAATATACCTTCATTTTTCGCAAGAAGCCTTGCCGTACCGAATGCATCATCATCCGAAACCTTTATGGCCTTATCCATAAGTGTTATGTCCATAGTCTCAGGCACAAAATCATTTCCTATCCCCTCTATGTTATAGTCGTGGTGCTCTCCGCCCCCGATAAGCGAACCGTAAGGATCCGCTAAGATCCCCTTCACTTCCGGGTTCTTTTCCTTTAAGTATTTAAGTATGCCGGAAAAGGTTCCCCCGCTGCCGGCTCCCGCCACAAGATAATCTATCTTTCCATCCAGATCTTCATATATCTCCCTGCCGGTGGTCTCGTAGTGGGCCTTTGGGTTAGCAAGATCCTTAAACTGATCGAAGGACACCGCTCCCTCTATCTCAGCCTTCAGCTCCTCCGCCTTTTTAGCGGCTCCAAGCATCCCCTCTTCCCTGGGAGTGTTTATGATCTCAGCTCCCAGAGCACGCATCAGGGTCTGTTTCTCTATGGAAAACTTCGTAGGCACCACAAAGATTATGCGGTAGCCCTTATTCAAAGCGGCAAAAGCGATACCGAGGCCGGTGTTTCCGGCAGTTCCCATAACGATGGTGCTGCCCTTTTTAATAAGGCCCTTCTTTTCCGCCTCTGCAAGCATATAGCGTCCGGTCCTGTCCTTCACGCTTCCTGAAGGATTCCAGAGCTCAAGCTTTGCAAAGAGATTGACGCCCTCCGGAACTCCCATGTGTTCAAGCTTTACAAGAGGCGTATTACCTACAAGTTCCTGCATTGACTTATAATATCCCATATTATTTCCTGCTCCTGTCTATAGCTTTTTCAAGATCCTTATAAATATCCTCTGCGTCTTCTATCCCAACGGACAGCCTTATGAGCCCGTCTGTGATCCCCACTTTCTTTCTGATATCTTCGGGGATCGAAGCATGGGTCATGGTGGAAGGATGGCATACCAGGGACTCCACTCCCCCTAAGCTCTCCGCTAACATTATGAGTTCCAGGCTTTCAAAAAAGACCTTTATGTCATACTCTTCCTTCAGCTCAAAGGAGATCATGGCTCCGGGGCCCTTGGCCTGCTTTTTATTGGTCTCATAGCCGGGATCGTTCTTAAGCCCCGGATAATAGATATTTTTCACTGCGCTGTGCTTTTCAAGTCTTTCCGCGATCTTTAAGGCGTTTTCCACATGCCTGTCCATGCGGACTCCCAGCGTCTTTATGCCCTTTATAAGAAGGAAGGAATCAAAGGGTCCCAGCACTCCTCCGGTGGCGTTCTGCAGAAAAGCAAGCCTCTCCGCCGTCTCCTTATCCTTTACCACTGCCAGTCCCGCCACAAGGTCGCTGTGTCCGCCAAGATACTTGGTGGCGGAATGAACCACTATATCTGCACCCAGGGACAGGGGCTTCTGGAGATAGGGAGTCATGAAGGTATTGTCCACTATCACAGTTATCCCGTGTGCATGGGATATCTTTGAAATGGCTGCAATATCCGTCACCGTCATAAGGGGATTCGCCGGGCTCTCTATCATCACGGCCTTCACATCATCGGTAATTGCTGCCTCAAAAGCGGCCTCGTCGGAGGTATCAACGATTCCGTAGGAAATGGAAAAGTTCTTGAAAACCTTGTCCAGCACCCTGAAGGTCCCGCCATATACATTGCTGGAAATCAGCACTTTGTCGCCGCTGTTAAAGAGGGACAGCACCGTGGTGGTGGCAGCCATTCCGGAACCGAAGGCAAAGCCCGCAACTCCTCCCTCCAGCTCTGCTATCAGTGCTTCAAGAGCTTCCCTTGTGGGATTCCCTGTACGGGAATACTCATATCCCCGCATTTTCCCCAGACCGTCCTGCTTATAGGTGGAAGTCTGGTAGATCGGGATATTCACTGCCCCGGTCTTTTCGTCTATGGAAATCCCGCCGTGGATCAGCGCCGTATTAATATTCTCAAATCTGCTCATATCACACCTCACCTTGTAAGAAGGCCCGCATCCAGCACGAACTGGCTTCCGGTCACATATCTCGCCCTGTCGCTTGCCAGATACTTAACGGCTTCCACCACATCCTCGGTTTCGATCCAGGGAGTTCTTAATAGATTCCCGGCTGAACGCTCTGCGATCTCCACTGCAGTGGTTCCCTCCAGCTCTGCAAGGCCGTCATTCATGGGAGTATTCACTCCCGTGGGATGTATGGTAAGTACCCTTACGCCGTAGGGCGCCAGCTCTATGGCCTGGGATTTTGCAAGACCTACCAGAGCGTGCTTTGAAGCCGAATAATGGCTCATCCGTCCAAAGCCCCTTAAGCCTGCCACGGAAGAATTATAAATAATGACGCCACTCTTCTTCTCTATCATGTGGGGTATCACATACTTTGATACCAGCCATCCGCCGCGGGTATTGATATCGATCATGGTGTCCCATTCCTCTTCCGTAAGCTCCCAGGAATATCCGTAAGCGGCTATCCCCGCATTGCTGAAGAGTACATCGATGCCGCCGAAGGTCTTCACGCCCCGTTCCACGGCTTCCTTAACGTCTTCCGCCTTTCTCACGTCTCCCGCATAGATGAGAACCTTAGCCCCAAGGGCCTCTATATCATCCTTCAGCTTTTCCAGATCATCATTGGATGAACGGTTATAAGCGGGATAGGGGATCTTTTCCCCCAGGTCAAATCCTATTATATTTGCGCCTTCAGCTGCCAGAGCGAGAGCTACCGCCCTGCCCTGACCTTTTGCCGCGCCTGTTATAAATACAGTCTTATCCTTAAAATCACCCATTGTCCTATACTCCTGTCGAATTAAAATCTATATATCAGTTCCTCTTTGTGTAGGGAATCAGCTCCTGGTCCAGATCTATCTTCAAAGCCTTATTTATAAGGTTTGTAGCGATCATTATTGTGGCAAATGCAGTGATGGCCACGATCTGTTCCTCGCTCCACTTCTCCTTCATCCTTTCAAAAAGTTCCGGAGGAATGGTATTTGCGTCCTTAACGATGGCTCTTCCGTATTCGATAAGGATGTTCTCCTCCTCGGTGAAATCGAAGTGTTCAAAGTCTATTCCCGCGTCGTCCAATATCTTCTTAAAGAAAACGCTGCAGAGCAGGCAGTCATTGGTGGTAGAGATGGCGTAACAGAAGAAGTTCACCGCCCTTTCCCCGAGAAAGCTCTCTATCTCCGCTTCTAAGGGGAACCACTCCATCAGCGCATGGAAGGAAGGGATACTGTGTATCAGGGTTTCCTTCATATTGGTAAGGGGACCGTGCTCCTTAACCCACTGATCTATGACTTCTTTGGTCTTTTCAGGTGCATCTTCATATTTTAACTGTGAGATATAAGCCATCTTCTTATCCTTTCTTTGCCTTATCAAAAGCCTGCTCCAGATCCGCTATCAGATCTTCCGGATCCTCAAGACCGATGGAAAGCCTGATGAGATTAGCGGGGATATCAGCCAGTACGTGGTATTCATGCTCCCGCTCGCAGTGTGTATTCTCCGGCGGGTTGGTGATAAGTGAACGCACATCTCCTATGTTTACGTGATATGAGAAGTTATTAAGGGACTTGATGAATATGCCCTCCTGCTCCCGGCTTCCGGTGAATCCGAAGGAAAGCAGTGCTCCGGGTCCCAGGGGGAAGTCCCTGTCAGCCAGTTCCTTATACTTATTGCCCTTTGCGTAGGGGTATCTTACAAACTCTACATCACTTCTGCTGTCAAGGTAATCAACGATCTTCCTGGTGGTCTGAATCTTCTTATCAAGCCTTACGGTAAGGGTGGAAAGGCCCTGTAATACCATATAGGATTCAAAGGATCCCAGAGCTCCGCCGAAGAACTCGGTGAAGAAGATCTTTAATGAGGCGATAAGGGGTGCGCCGGGGATAAACTCCGCAGGAGTCCTCTTATTGTCCTGAAGGTCCCTCATCTTCCATTCCTTTGTGTAAAACTGGGGGAACTTCTTTTCGTCATAGGGGAAATCTCCCTTTTCAACCACCAGTCCCGCAATGGTGTTGCCGTGTCCGTTGATCTCCTTTGTGGCTGAGTAGATCACGATATCCGCGCCGTGCTCAAAAGGCCTGTAAAGATAAGGGGTTGCAACGGTATTATCCACTACTACCGGCACATTATGCCTGTGGGCCACCTCTGCGATGGCGTCGATGTCATAGAGCTCGATATTGGGGTTGCTGATGGACTCTAAGTAAATAGCCTTTGTGTTTTCATCTATAAGCTTTTCATAGGCTGCCGGATCATTCCTGTCTTCCACGAACTTTGTGGTGATGCCGTAATTCGGAAGGAATTTTATGAGATTAAGCATTGCCGCTCCGTAAAGGGATGAACCTGAAACGATATTTCCTCCGCTCTGTCCGAGTAACAGAAGGGTATAGGTCATTGCAGCCATTCCGGATGAAAGGGCAACCGCTGCCTTTCCTCCCTCTAACTCTGCGATACGGGCTTCTAAGACTCCCCCTGTGGGATTTCCCACTCTGGAATAAATACCGCCGGCCTCTGCTCCCGTCCACAGCCTTCTTGTCCTGTCTATATCGATGAGATCAAATGATGCGGTCTGGTAGATCGGGGGATTTACCGAATTGAAATGATCTGCGGAATTGTATCCCGCCCTTATTGCTCTTGCGCTGAAACCTGTTTTCTGTGACATGATGTTTTCCTCCTCTGGTTTTATATTCCTACTAAGTCAATAGGTTTTTGCCTTGAGGTAATTCTGCCACAGAAACCTGTTCCAGTCTAATACCTGTTTCTTATAAGTTGTTATAGGGAAAAACTATAATGACCTACGGGGCTTATTATGCTGATGTCCCGCAGGATTGACGTGTATCATCACGTGTTTGATATCAGGGAAATCCTTCTCCAGACCGTCGTGGAGCTTCTCGGCGATATCATGGGCTTCGATCAGGCTCATGTCACCCTTTAAGCTTATTTCCATCTCCACATAGATCCTCTCACCGAATTTCCTTGTACGAAGAAAATCAACCCCCATATCTTCGCCGTTTTCTTCGGCAAAGCTATGAACGTACTTCTCAAGACCTTTTTCAAACTCCTCATCGCAGGAGGTATCCAGCATCTTTTCCACCGCATCACGGAAGATGCTGACAGCCACACCCAGTATCATTATGCAGATCACTATTCCCGCTATCTGGTCGAATACGGGGAACCCATGTCTCGCACCCACGATACCTGCTAAGGCTCCTATGGAAGAAAGGGCGTCAGAACGGTGATGCCAGGCGTCGGCCTTGAAAGCACCGGACTTCAGCTTTTTGGCATAGTACATGGTGTACCAGAACATCCCTTCCTTTACTAAGATGGAAACGATGGCAGCCGCAACAGGCAGCAGTCCCGGTGTGTCCATTTCCTTATAACTTCCGTCTAGAATGGCACAGAGACACTTCCAGCCTATGCCGCTTCCTGTTGCAAAGAGGATAACGGAAAGTATAAGAGACGCAACACACTCCATCCGTTCGTGCCCATAGGGGTGCTCCCTGTCCGCCTCCTTCTTTGAAAGGGTAACACCGAAAAAGGCGATAAGGGTAGCGAACACGTCAGACAGAGTGTGTAAGCTGTCTGACAGCATCGCCGCTGAGTGCCCGGCTATACCTGCACAAAGCTTAAATGCTGCCAGAAATATGTTTCCTAATATGCCGACCATGGCCATTCTGGCCGTT
>JAFSKT010000118.1 GCA_017448845.1 Lachnospiraceae bacterium | reverse complement strand
CTGAGCTGCCCATCCTTCAGGACGATGATCTCGTCAGCTATCTCCAGTATCCTCTCCTGATGGGAAATGATCAGTATGGAACTGTCCTTTATGTTTTCCCTCATGCTCTGGAAAACATTTATAAGATTCTGAAAACTCCAGAGGTCTATCCCCGCCTCCGGTTCGTCGAATACGGAAAGCCTTGATTCCTTTGCCAGAAGGGTAGCGATCTCTATCCTCTTAAGCTCTCCGCCGGAAAGGCTTGAATTCACTTCCCTGTCAATATAATCCCTGGCGCAAAGCCCCACCTCAGAAAGGTAATTGCAAGCGTCCGCCATGGAAATATTTTTTCCGGAAGCAAGCCTTATAAGGTCAAAGACCTGTATCCCCTTGAACCTTACGGGCTGCTGAAAGGCAAAGCCTATGCCCTTTTTCGCCCTGTCCGTTATGGACATGAAAGTGATATCCTCACCGTCATAAAATATCCGGCCATCAGTAGGCTTTTCTATACCTGCGATAAGCCTTGCCAGAGTGGATTTGCCGCCTCCGTTGGGTCCGGTAATGGCGATCAGTTCACCATCCGGCACCTCAAAGCTCACATCCCTTATTATTTCCTTATCATTGTCAGTATCACTTACCAGAAATGATACGTTCTTTAATTCAAGCATATCGTATTTCCCTTTACAGGCGCACCATAAGACCGGTACCCCGCCTGCCGGATACCAGCCTGTAAGATCACTTATACATATGACGCACATTATACCACCATCCGGCAAAAAATACCAGTTGTTTTTATGCCCAATGATCCCAAGTCTGTTCTTGTTTGTATAGAGATAATTTGCTAAAATATGCTGTATGAGTGTAGGTAAAAGGGGAAAAAAGAATATTAAGACAAAGATCAGCCGGCGGGAATTCCTGAGGCATATTCACCCGGGTTATGCCCTGATGTATCTGCTGCTTCCCGTTCTCTTTATCATCCTGATTTACGTTAATTACAGGGTGATCTACAAAGTTACCACCGAAAACATAGAATACAGGGCAAAGTCCACCCTTCTCCAGTACTCCGCCGAGCTGGATGATTTCCTGACTCCCGGCATAAGGATACTTGAATCCATGTCCTATAACATTGAGGATATGTTCCGGACTAATACCTCCAATAAGGAAATACTGGACTTTCTGGTACGGGAGACCGATGAGCTGGAAACCCTTACAAATATTGAGACCACGGGAATCTATGGCTGTATCAAGGGAGAATACCTGGACGGTTCCCTCTGGGTTCCGGACGAGGGCTTTATCCCGGAAGAAAGACCCTGGTATAAGGAAGCCCGCGCAAAGCAGGGAAAACTCACCTATGTGGAGCCCTATGTCGATATGATGACCGGGGACAAGATAGTGACCATATGCCAGCTCCTTTCCGACGGCAAAAGTGTTGTGGGAATTGATATAAAGATCAATCAGATCCAGGACGTAACAGAAAAGCTTATAAGCAAGGATGACGATGCCAGTGCTGTCATAGTCTTAGATGACGACGGCTGTGTGGTAGCTCACTCAGACCCCGGTGAACTGGGAAAGAACTATTTAGAAGAGATCTATGACCCTTCTGCTGTCATCGCCCAGAAACTTCTGATCAGTAATAAAATGGATTTCACCTTAGATTACGAGGGGAGCAGATACATAGTATATGCAATGGACCTTGGAGGCGGCTGGTACATACTTTCCGTGACCAGGGCCCAGAAGATGTTTGCCAGGGTATTCACCGCCTTTTTCATAAGTGTCCTTGCGGGGCTGATCGGAACCCTTTTGATCTTCTATATCCTCTTTACCATAAACCGCAGGCGTATTGAGGCGGAAAAATATAACAGCGACCTGAAATCCGTGTCCTCGATCTACCTTCTGATGTACAAGATAAATCTGCAGGAGGATACCTTCGAAGAGATAAGCTGCTTATCCGACAAGATCACAAATATGATAGGTGAAAAGCGTTGGGAGGCCCGCAATCTCATGAGGAATATAGTCATACTCCGCTCGGATGACAGGTCAAGGGAAGAGATCCTTAATTTCACCGATTTCAACACCTTAAGTGAAAGGCTTTGAAACTCAAATACCATAACCTGTGAATTCATGAATCCCGAGAAGGAATGGAACCGAGCCCGCTTTGTTGTTGTGGAAAGGGATAATGACGGCACTTTGCTCAGCGTCCTCTTTATGGTGGAGACCATCGATGAAGAGAAGAAGGCAAGGGACAGGCTTCTCTACCTCTCTGAAACAGACAGCATGACCGGCATAAATAACAGGGGCAGCGGCGAAAACAAGGTACGGAAGCTGCTTTTAGACGGCGATGGCGGTATGTTCATGCTTCTTGACGTGGATAAATTCAAATCCATAAACGACACCTACGGCCATGCTGCAGGAGACAAGGTACTGATCTCCATCGCTGAATGCATGAGAAGAGCCTTCAGGAATAATGACGTGATGATGCGTCTTGGGGGAGACGAATTTGCTGCCTTCGCGCCCATGGTCTACACCAGGGAAGGCGG
>JAFSKT010000117.1 GCA_017448845.1 Lachnospiraceae bacterium | reverse complement strand
CCTGTACTCAGACTCAAAGATGCCGTCTATCAGGCCTCTGGAATAAACCATCAGCATCCTGCTGCTGTCTCCCTGGTTCTTAAGGGGAACGTCCCTCTCTTCCTCAAAAAGCACTTCTTCCGGCGTAACCACATGGACGGAGGCGGTATTTATATGCCCCGCAAGAGAGATCTCAACTATTGTCTCCAGCTCCTCTGTGGCTACCGTTATCACCGCATTCCTGTCCCCGGTTCCCCGGTCGTTATCTACTATATGGTCCGGATCGATACTTAAGAAGTTTCCGCTGACACCCTCATCCATGGTGATCCGGGAAAGAGTCATGCCGTCTTCCTTCACTTCCACGGAAGTGATATAGATGCCTTCCTTGGAATAGGTCTTAAGCAGCTCTCCTGTGCTGCTCTCTATATAGATCTCCTCCATGGAGTCCATGGTAACGCCTATGCGGCTCTCGATGGAGTGCTCTCCGGTAGATGAGCCATAGACCAGATCTTCGCCTAAGAACCCGAGAGCCCTTATGCTTATGCCGATATCTCCCAGTATTTCTCTGATATTTCCACTGTTAAAGTCGCAGATAAAGATGCCGGAATCGTTCTTCGCCTGCCAGGCCGCTGTCCGTCCGCTCCTTGATACCACAAAGGTGTCAAAGTCCACATTTCCCGCCAATACCGAAATCTCCTTCCGGTCGAGGTGCACGTCTAGAAGCTGTCCTCCCAGATAGAGATAGAGATTATTGCCGTCCGGTGAATAGGAGAACTTCCCGATCTCATACTGCAGGAACTGATAAGAACGCCCATAGGGGATATATACCTCTTCTTCTATCTGATTTAAGGCGCTGTTATAGAAATATACGGAAACCCCGGTCTCTCCCTCATGCCGGCCCCGGTTCATATAGCCGTAGATCATGAAGAGCACGTTTCCCGCCTCATCCACGGACAGGATCTTCACATCGTGCTCATTATGGCGGTTCCTTATGTCATCGTCTCCCTTATCAAAGAAGGAGAAGATCCTTACGGCTCTGGAATCCGTATTTCTGAAGGCGTAAAGGGAACCGTTCCTCACAAAGGCCACGGCGCCGCCGTCCTCATTCTCCATTATGTGCACATCCGGGTCCGAGATCCCAAGCATTATCTTATCGCTTACAAAGCTGTCCTTGGAGTCGATATCAAATACCTGTTCCATGGTCCTCTCGTAATTTAACAGGTATATCCTCTTTTCCGTATATCTTACCCGGAAGTATTCCTTAACGTCATAATATACCGCATTCTTCCCGTTACCACGCTTGAGGATAAAGCTGTTATTAAGTGCTGCGGTGGCGCTGTCCATCTCCAGTATCTCGGTCATTACCTCCTCCGGCGGATCCATATGGAGGCTGCCGTAGGTTATCTGGTCAAAGGAAGAATGAATATTTACAAAGCGGTAGGTGGAATTGTCCCCTGTGGAATCGCTTTCCAGATATGTGGTAAGGGCCCTGGCCGCGTTTTTATCAAAGGTCCTCTCGGTGAAATCCTTCACGAAGAAGAGGATCTCCCTTTCATGGAGTCCCGCAGAACGTATGATCCTGGTGTAGTAGTATATCTTCTGCCCCTGCTCGTTGGTGAGCCTTATACCAAGGATATATTCCCTGCCGTCCTCTATCAGGTCCTTTATATGGAGGGTGGCTTCCATACCGTCCTTATCTTCCTTGTAATCAAGGATCTCCGTATCCTCTATAAGGCGCGAAGCATCCAGGGAACGGACCTCATAGGCCACTTCCCTTAAGTTATTCCCGAACTTGCGGATATGGATATTTAAGCTCCTGTCGTCATTCAGGGGGGTGAGTGTCCCCCGGAGCATATTCGGCTCCATCTTGCTCTTTACGCCGAACATCCGGTTTATGGGCCGCCCCTCCGCCACGATATCCACCACGGGAAGGGTGGCTTCCTCCATCTCCACCGTCATGTCCGTTGTGCCGCGGTTTAAGTATGAACTTATGATAAACAGGGATATCACAAAGGATATTATGAATATCACTGCTCTGAGAAGGGTATCTTTCATAGCCTTACTATAATAAAACAACCTATGAAAGTTCTCAACCACATTGACTTAAAATATACGATAAGTTAAAATATTGTGATACAGGTGCCAGATTATCGGATGGCATACATCAAGCGGGGGATAAAGTCATTTCAGACAAAAATAAGGCAGGGGAGCGTTTCCGTATTTTAAATAACATAGCTCTTGTCGGCCAGTTCGGCCTTTCCCTTATCATGCCCCTGTTGATATGTACTTTCCTCTGTTATTTCCTGGTGTCCCGGCAGATCGTCGGTGCCTGGGTGTTTATCCCCGGTTTTATCCTGGGGCTTGGCGCTTCGTTTATGACCGCGTATAAATTCTACCTTTACGTGCAGAAAAAGGAGGGCAGCTCCTCCTCTTCAAAGCATAGAAAAGGGATTTACTTTAACCATCACATATAGTTCGTAGAAAGGCCCTTGATTTATGATATTACAGGATGCAGTCAAAAAGGAGACAGTATTTATCTCCACAGGCTCCTTGATATTTTTAGCCGTAATGCTGCTCCTCTTCTTTTTACTGGATAGATTTACTCCGCTTTCAGTCCCTTTTGTGCCGAAAGTACTGATAAGCGGGATATTGGGATATATAGTAGCGGTTTTGAACTTCTTCTGGATGGCTCTAACCGTACAGAAGATCGCATCCACGGAGGATGAAGGCAAGGCCAGAAGTCTTATGACCGTAAGCTACAGGAACAGGATGCTCCTCCAGCTCATCTGGGTCGTGCTTGCCTTTGCCCTTCCCGTATTTAACGGAGCCGCCGGGCTTATCCCCCTCTTTTTCCCCAGTATACTGATCAAATGCCGGGGGATCCTTTCACTGAGAAAGGGTCAGTCTGTATGACATCGGAAAGGATGGTATTTCAGCAAGTATGAATGTAGAGATCAATGGTGCCAGAATATTTGCGCGGATCCCCACCGGGATCCCTGTCCTCGGTGATTTCACCATCAACGAGACTCTGGTGGTCAGCTGGATCGTCATGGCGGTGATCACACTGCTCTGCATCTTCCTCACAAGGAACATGCGGGTGGAGAACATCACCAAAAGACAGGCCATAGCAGAAATGCTGGTGGAGACCGCCAATAACTTTGTACGGAACAACACGGGGACCAGGAAGTTCGATAAACTCATTCCTTTTGTTGCCGCTCTCTTTACCACCAGCGTCATTTCAAACCTCATAAGCCTTACGGGCTTACGAAGCCCCACTGCGGATCTTTCCACAGAAGCTGCCTGGGCTATAGTGGTCTTCATCATGATCACCATGGAAAAGATCAAAGCAGGCGGCATTCTCGGCTATATGAAGGGCTTTACCGAGCCCATCGCCGTTATGACTCCCTTTAATATCCTGTCAGAGCTTGCCACGCCCGTCAGCATGGCCTGCCGTCACTTCGGTAACATTCTTTCAGGTATAGTCATTAACGGACTGATATACGCCAGCTTAGCGGTTGCTTCATCCGCCATACTGATACATATCAACGCTACCCTCGCCCATATCCCTATTCTGGACGTTGGTATTCCTGCTATCCTTTCAGTCTATTTCGACTGGTTCACGGGAGTTATGCAGGCTTTCATCTTCTCGATGCTGACGATAATGTATATCGCAAATGCATCGGAGGGCTAAACGTCCAGTGCAAAACATGCCGGTGGCATGTTTTGAATGCCGTTTAGATGCGCTGAGCGCATCTGGCATCGGGTTTAGCGGGCACGCTTTGACGCACCGAGTGCGTCAGTGCCCCAAAATACGTAAAGAAAAACAAAATCACATATATAATACATAAGGAGGATAATAGTAATGGGTGATTTTCAGTTATTAGCAAGAGGTATCGCGCTCGCCGGATGCGGCATTGGTGCAGGAGCTGCTCTTATCGCAGGTATCGGACCCGGTATCGGAGAAGGTAATGCGGTATCAAAGGCTCTGGAAGCTATAGGCCGTCAGCCTGAATGCAAAGGTGATGTAACCAGTACAATGCTTCTGGGCTGCGCCATTGCGGAGACAACCGGTATCTACGGTTTCGTTACCGGACTGCTTCTGATCTTCGTTGCTCCCGGAATGTTCATGAATTACCTTCAGTAAGCTTTAAGAAAGTGAGATTCTATGGAAACACAGGAATTAGTAACAATAGTGCCCTGGACTTTCATAGCCCAGATCCTAAACCTGTTCATCCAGATGTATCTTATCAAGCGCTTCCTTTTTAAGCCGGTTAACGACATTCTCGAGAAAAGACAGGCTCTGACAGACAAGGAGATAAAGGACGCCAGGACTGCAAAAGAGGATGCCGACAAGATCAGGGAGGAATATGAAGGGCACATGAACGGGGCAAAAGCCGAAGCTGCCCGCATCATTTCCGACGCGAAGAAGGACGCCCAGTTTACTGCGGATAAGATGATCAAGGATGCCGAGACCGAAGCTCATGACATCAAAGTCAGGGCTGAGGCTGACATTGAGCAGGAAAAGAAAAAGGCTGTCAATGAGGCAAAGGATGAGATAAGCTCTCTTGCCCTTGATATCGCCGGCAAAGTTGTAGAAAAAGAGATCAACGAGGCAGACCACAGGAAGCTCATTGATGACTTCATAAGCAAGGTAGGTGAAGCATCATGACAAAAGCCGGGGAAATATATGGTAAGAGCCTCTACGATCTTGCAAAGGCAGAAGGACTGGATCAGACCATCCTCAATGAAATGGAGACAGTCAGGGATCTTTTCAATGATAACCCCGACTATATCCGTTTGCTCAGCGAGCCTTCAATTCCGCGGAACGAGCGGCTGAAGCTCCTGGACGAAGCCTTTGGGGACAGTATGGACACCTATCTCCTTAATTTCATAAAGATCCTTACCGAAAAGGGCTTTTTAAGGGAATTCGGTTCATGCTTTAAGACTTACCGTTCCCTCTATAATGACGACAGGGGCATCTGTGATGCTGTCGCCATAACCCCCGGGGATCTGAGTGATGATGAGAAAGCTTCGCTTATTGCCAAGCTTGAAAAGATTACAGGCAAGAAAGTACTGCTTACAGAGAAAAAAGACCCTGCGCTCCTTGGAGGCATCAAGGTTCTCGTGGAAGGAAAGCTCTACGACGGTTCCGTACAGGGCCGTTTGAACGAGCTCAGGCGCAGAGTGGACGATATTGTCCTGTAGTAAAAGGAAAGAGGTATATAGATTATGGAATTAAAACCGGAAAAGATTTCCGAGGTTATCCGGAGCCAGATCAAAAATTATCAGAATGCCATCATACAGAATGAGACCGGTTCGGTCCTCACTGTAGGAGATGGTATTGCCCGTGTAAGCGGCCTTTTGAACTGTATGTCCGGAGAGCTTCTGGAATTTGAAAACGGCACCTTCGGTATGGCCCAGAACCTGGAAGAAACTGTGGTCTCCGCAGTTTTATTCGGTGAGGACACCGGTATCAACGAAGGACAGACCGTTAAGCGCACCGGCAGGGTCGTTTCCGTTCCCGTAGGTGACGCTATGATCGGGCGTGTCGTAAACGCCATCGGCCAGCCCATAGACGGCGCAGGCCCTATAGAGTCGAATGAATATCGTCCTGTTGAATCTCCCGCACCCGGCATTATCGACAGACAGCCGGTTAAGGAGCCCCTGCAGACCGGTATCAAGGCTATCGACTCCATGATCCCCATCGGAAGGGGCCAGCGTGAGCTTATCATCGGCGACCGTCAGACAGGTAAGACCAGTATCGCAATGGATACCATCTTAAACCAGAAGGGCGGAGATGTTATCTGTATCTACGTGGCAATAGGCCAGAAGAGGTCTACAGTCACTTCCCTCGTAGCAGATCTGAAAGCCGGCGGAGCCATGGACTACACCATTGTCGTGGCAGCCACCGCTTCAGAGCCCAGCCCCCTCCAGTACATAGCACCCTATACGGGCTGTGCCATAGGTGAATACTTCATGAATAAGGGCAAGCACGTCCTTATCATCTATGATGATCTCTCAAAGCACGCTGTTGCTTACAGAGCACTTTCCCTGCTGATCAGAAGACCCCCGGGCCGTGAAGCTTATCCCGGAGACGTTTTCTATCTGCATTCAAGACTCTTAGAGCGTGCGGCTAAGCTTTCGGACGAAAAGGGCGGCGGTTCCCTTACAGCCCTTCCCATTATTGAGACACAGGCGGGAGACGTTTCCGCTTATATCCCTACAAACGTTATCTCCATCACAGACGGACAGATCTTCCTTGAGACCGAGCTTTTCCACTCAGGTATCATGCCGGCGGTTAACCCCGGTATCTCCGTATCCCGAGTTGGTGGTAACGCCCAGATCAAGGCCATGAAGAAGGTTGCCGGTACCCTGAAGCTGGTTTATTCACAGTACAGGGAACTCCAGAGCTTCGCTCAGTTCGGTTCCGATCTGGACGAGGATACCAAGTCCCGTCTTGCACAGGGAGAACGTATCGTTGAAGTCTTAAAGCAGGGTAAGAGCGAGCCTGTTCCCGTTGAGAAGCAGATCGCCATCCTCTATGCGGTTATCAATAACATCCTCACTGATGTGAAAGTTACAGACATCAAGGAATACGAGAAGGGACTCTTCGAGTTCCTCGAGAATTCACCGGACGGAAAGGCTGCGATGGACGCCATCCGCAACACCGGAAAGCTGGAGGATGCGGACAATGACAAGCTTAAGTCCGCTCTTGAGGCTTATACAGCAGATTTTATCAGTAAGAAGGCTTAAAGGAGGAACTACATGGCTGCAAATATGAAGGCTGTGAAGCTCCGGATCAAGAGTGTGGAAACCACCATGCAGACCACAAAGGCCATGCAGCTGGTGGCAGCTTCAAAGCTCAGAAAAGCCAAGGAAAAAGCAGATGCCAGTAAGCCGTACTTAAAAACCTTAAAGGACACGCTTACAGACATAGCCCACGGAAACCTGGATTTCGGTTCTCCTTACACCAAGCCCGGAAACAACGACAAATGGCTCTATGTGGTCATTGCCGGTGACCGCGGCATGGCAGGCGGATATAACTCAAACCTCTTTAAGTTCATGGAGAGCGAGATCAAGGGCAGGAATATCGAGGTGCTTCCCATCGGAAAGAAGTCCGTTGAGTACTTCAAGCACCATAACGTTCCCATCTATTCCGAGGCCTATGCAGAAGTGGCAAAGATAAGCATTAACGACTGCTTTGAGATTGGAAAGCTGATGTGCAGAGCTTACCGCGAAGGTGAATTCGGGCATGTTTTCCTTTGCTATACCAATTTCGTCTCCATGCTCTCCCAGGTTCCGGAAGCCAGTTCCATGCTTCCCCTGTCGGATTTCGTGGAAGTGGATGACGGAAGGGATTACGTAAAGCCCAGGGATCTGATCCTCTATGAACCTGACAGCGAGGCCGTTTTCAATGAGATAGTCCCCGAGTATTTAGCCGGTCTTCTCTATTCCAGTATCAATGTGTCAGTGGCCAGTGAGCTGGCTGCAAGACGTACGGCCATGGAATCTGCAACAGACAATGCCGCAGAGCTTATTGAAAAGCTGAATCTCTACTACAACCGCGCCCGTCAGGCAGGTATCACGCAGGAGATCACCGAGATCGTTGCCGGCGCAGAAGAAACCTGATCCCGGGTCGTAAATCAAAGGTCAAAACCGCAGAGATAAGCGGAAGGATACAATATAAGGAGTTTCATCAATGAGTAATGAAAAACACATCGGAAAGGTAATACAGATAACCGGACCCGTCCTTGATATCCGTTTCAGGGAAGGCGAGCTTCCGGATCTGAAGAACGCCATCGAGATCCAGTCTGAGGACCGTAAAGTGGTGGCAGAAGTTGCCCAGCAGGTGGGTGATGACGTGGTACGCTGTATCGCCATCAGTTCCACCGACGGTCTGGTCCGCGGAATGGATGCCCTGGATACCGGAGGCCCCATTACGGTGCCTGTAGGCGAAGAGTGTCTGGGAAGAGTATTTAACCTCTTGGGCGAGCCCGTTGATAACAGGCCTGCTCCCGAAGCTAAGGAACGCTGGCCCATTCACCGTCCTGCCCCCTCTTTTGAGGATCAGGTGCCTGCGACGGAGATCTTCGAAACCGGTATTAAGGTCGTTGACCTCATCTGCCCCTACGCTAAGGGCGGAAAGATCGGTCTTTTCGGAGGAGCCGGTGTCGGCAAGACCGTCCTTATCATGGAGCTTATTAACAACGTGGCAAAGGCCCACGGCGGTATCTCCGTATTTACCGGTGTTGGAGAGCGTACCCGTGAAGGTAACGACCTCTACGGTGAAATGACGGAGAGCGGAGTTCTTGATAAGACCGCTTTAGTATACGGTCAGATGAACGAGCCCCCGGGAGCAAGAATGAGAGTCGGACTTTCCGGTCTTACCATGGCGGAGTACTTCCGTGATGTTAAGAATCAGGACGTGCTTCTCTTCATCGATAACATTTTCAGATTTACCCAGGCAGGTTCCGAGGTTTCAGCGCTTCTCGGACGTATGCCTTCAGCCGTTGGTTACCAGCCCACTCTGGCTACGGAAATGGGTGCCCTGCAGGAGCGTATCACTTCCACAAAGAAGGGATCCATCACCTCCGTTCAGGCCGTATATGTGCCTGCGGATGACCTGACAGACCCTGCTCCCGCAACCACCTTCACCCATCTGGACGCCACCACGGTTCTTTCCCGTGACATCGCTTCCAAGGGTATCTACCCGGCAGTTGATCCTCTGGATTCCACCAGCCGTATCCTTTCACCGGATGTAGTCGGTGAGGAGCACTACAACGTGGCAAGAGGAGTTCAGCAGGTTCTCCAGAGATACAGAGAGCTGCAGGATATCATCGCCATCATGGGTATGGACGAGCTTTCCGAAGAAGATAAGCAGTCCGTTTACAGAGCCCGTAAGATCCAGAACTTCCTGTCACAGAGCTTCTCTGTAGCAGAGCAGTTCACCGGTCTTCCCGGCAAGTACGTGCCTCTTAAGGAGACACTCCGCGGCTTCAGGATGATCCTTGACGGAGAATGTGACGAGCTTCCCGAAAGTGCTTTCCTGCTCGTCGGCACCATCGACGAAGTTTTTGAAAAGGCAAAGAAATAAGGAGGGGATTATATGTCTTCCTATCAGCTTGACATAGTTTCCATGGACGGACCGGCCTTTTCCGGCAACGTGGAAAAACTCCTCTTACGCACCATTGACGGAGACGTGGAGATTCTTGCACGGCATACCAATTTCTGCACGGCCATCGGCATGGGCACAGCCCATGTGGTGTTGGAGGACGGGACAGAGCGCAGAGCTGCCTGTATCGGCGGTATGCTCTCCGTAATGAACGGCATTTGCCGCGTCCTTCCCACTACCTGGGAATGGAGTGATGAAATAGACCTGGAAAGAGCAAAAGCCGCTAAGGAAAAGGCGGAAAAGGCTCTGCAGGACGCAAAGCTTGACGAAGAAGCCAGAGTCCGTGCCCAGGCAAAGCTTTACCGCGCTCTGGTACGTATCGGAAGCGCATCTCTCGACGAAGGTCTGAGATAAAAAATGGATAATAAGCCCTTACTCTACAGGAAACGCATAATACCCGAGGAATGTATCCCCTTAAAGGATGACCTGATCATTTATGCAAATGAGCGGATCATAGTCACTTCCTGGAAAACCCTCCACCCAAAGGAGGAATTCGACCATGGGTATTCATGCTATTTCCTGCAGGAGGGCTATAAAGTCAGCCGTTTCCTGCGTTCTGACAATTCTCTTGTCTACTGGTACTGCGACATCATCGATTTCGAGTACCGTCCCGATGACAACGCCTATATTTTCCGGGATCTTCTGGCAGATGTGATAGTAATGCCTGACGGCTTTGTGAAAGTCGTGGACCTTGACGAATTCGAACAGGCTTTAGAAGCCGGGACCCTGGACGAACTTGACGTCCGCAGAGCCCTCCGCTCCCTTTCCAAGTTATTGAACATCATATATGACGGGCATTTTGAGAGTCTCACCAGGGAAATTACTATGAGAGTGTGATCTAACCATCTTCCTCTTCAGATTCTTCCTCCTGGCGGCGGCGTTCTTCCTCTTCGCGCTCTTCTTCCTCGCGGCGGCGCTCCTCTTCTTCGCGTTCTTCTTCCTCGCGACGGCGCTCCTCTTCCAGCTCTTCTTCTCTGCGACGCTCTTCTTCTAACTCTTCGTCGGAGGGGCCTTCATCCTCGGACTGCTGCTCTTCCTCTTCTTCCTCGTATTCTTCCTCTTCTTCGGATTCCTTCGGAGGTTTTGCGGTTTCAAGCGTATCGTCGGCAGTGCCGTAGCCTGAGTACTTTCCAGTCCAGTATAGATAGAAGACATGATGTCCTATGATAGTTCCTTTTATGCCGGGTACTATAGTCCTGAAGAACAGGCATTCTACGATATTGTTTTCTCCGGACATGGCGGCTCTTGCGGCATTATAGCATTCGGCGTTTGCCCCCTGGGACAGCACTATGGCGAAACGCCCGCTGCTCACGGGTTCGAACTGTCCGGACTGATAGATTACGCCGGTGATGGTGTTGGGGAAGGCTCCGCTCATTACACGGTTCATGACAACT
>JAFSKT010000116.1 GCA_017448845.1 Lachnospiraceae bacterium | reverse complement strand
ATGGAGCTTAAGGCCATTGATACCTATATTTCCGCGGAGATATGGATTATCAATAATAACGGCAGGGTTCTTTTTAATTCCAGACAGAAAACAGACTACGGCAGCAATCCTCCGGAATATGCGGATTTTGATCCCGCTGTGTCCGGGGGCTATTACATGACGGGCAATTTCTACGGGGCCTTTGACGAAGAAGCTTTAAGCGTCTTTTCCCCCATCACTTCGAATTTCAGGGTCATAGGCTATGTGGTGATCCACCAGTCCATGAAATCCATAATCGCTTCCCGTAACGAGATCTTAAATATCATGTACGTGACCTTAGGAGTCATTCTCTTATTCTCACTGCTGATCCTCCTTGGATTTACGGTCTTTGTGTATAAGCCCCTTACAAATATCACCAGGGCCGCGGAGGAATATGCCAGGGGAAATATGTCCTATTCCTTAGATGAGAGCCATAGGCATGATGAAATGGGCTATCTTGCCGGCACCCTTAATTACATGGCAAGCGAGATCGGAAAGGCTGAGGAAAACCAGAAGAAGTTCATCGCCAATGTTTCCCATGATTTCCGCTCCCCCCTTACTTCCATTAAGGGTTATCTGACCGCCATGCTGGACGGCACCATCCCTCCGGAGATGCATGAAAAGTACATTTCCATCGTGTCCAATGAGACAGACAGGCTTACGAAGCTCACCAACGGGCTTCTGGAGCTTAATACCCTGTCCAGCCGGGGTTCCATGGTGCTTGAGCGGACAGACTTCGATATCAACGCCGTTATCAAGAGCACGGCGGAGACCTTCGGCGGAACCTGTACCGAGAAGAGGATAAATATCGAGCTGGTGCTTACGGGAAAGCAGCTCTTTGTAACCGCTGACATGAGCAAGATCCAGCAGGTGCTCTATAATCTCCTGGACAATGCCATCAAGTTTTCCTACACCAATTCCATCATAAAGATAGAAACCACGGAAAAGAACGAGAAGATCTTTGTCTCCGTGAAGGATTACGGCATCGGCATCCCCAAGGATTCCCTGGGCAAGGTCTTTGACCGCTTCTATAAGACGGATCTTTCCAGAGGAAAGGACAAGAAGGGCACAGGCCTCGGTCTCTCCATCGTTAAGGAGATAATCCAGGCCCATAACGAGAACATCAACGTGATCTCCACCGAAGGCGTCGGTACGGAGTTCATTTTCACACTGCCAAAGAGTGATATGGAATATTGAGCATGAATTACGGGAATATCAAGTATTTTGACATAGCGGACGGAGCGGGGGTCAGGACCTCTCTCTTTGTGTCGGGTTGCAGCCACCACTGTAAGGGCTGTTTCCAGCCTGAGACCTGGGATTTTTCTTTCGGCAAGGAGTTTACGGCCAGGGAAGAAAATGAGATAATAGCTTCCATAAAGGACGACTATGTGGAAGGGCTTACATTACTTGGAGGAGAGCCCTTTGAGCCGGCGAACCAGGCTGTGCTCCTGCCTTTCCTAAGGCGGGTAAGGGAGGAAGCGCCGGGAAAGACCATCTGGAGCTATACGGGATATACCTGGGAAGAGCTGACGGATCCGGATAATAAGAGGTGCCATACGGAGGACACCCTGCCCATGCTCTCTTTACTGGATGTGCTGGTGGACGGAGAGTTCCATGAGGCGGAGAAAAGCCTCATGCTCCGCTTTAAGGGCAGCGCGAATCAGAGGGTTTTAGATGTGAAAAGATCCCTTGAAGAGGGAAAAGCGGTTCCTTCTGTATACAATGAAAGAGAAAAGACATAAAAAACCCGGATTGTTCCGTTTTAAATACATAATTTTTTTTAAAAATCCTAAAGTAAAATAAAAAACATCCGATAAATTAAGTGTAACCCGAAGAATACTGTGTCATGGATGATGCAGATGCAAAGACAAGGAAAGGAGGAGTCGACATGCGTATTGATGCATTATCACAGATCCAACAGGTTTATGGTACCCAGCCGAAAAGGAAAGCGGCTAATGTTTCCGGCGTCAGCTACGGAAGGGATGCTGTAGAGATCTCCAGCATTGGAAAGAGCTTCCAGTTAGCAAAGAAGGCTGTAAGCGAAGCGGATGACATCCGGGAGAGCAAAACGGCTCCCTTGAAGGAACAGATCAAGGCCGGTACTTATGATGTATCCGGTGAGAGCTTTGCGGAAAAGCTTATGGAGAAGCTTGGACTCTAATTTATTGCAGAGCAGGTGAGGTAGTTTAAGTTGGCAAGCCTGATGGAAGAATTGATCCGCGTATTGGGCGCGGAGGATGAAAAATACAAGGACCTTCTGGAACTATCGAAAAAAAAGACCCCCATCTTAGTGGAGGGGGATATTGAGAAACTTCAAAAGATCACGGATGAGGAACAGGTAATCGTCGACGAGGTAGCCAATCTGGAGCTTAGTCGGCAGGCGGCGATGGAAGATATCGCCAACGTACTTAACAAGGATGTTAAGACTTTGAAGCTCTCTTATCTCGAAGAGGTACTCGGGAAAAGACCGAAGGAACGTGAGGAACTGACACGAATCCACGACCGGCTCAAGGCCACAATCGGTGAGCTTATGGTGATAAACAGCCAGAACCGCGAACTGATCCGTCAATCCCTGGATATGATCGATTTCAATCTGTCGCTGGCAAAGTCCATGAGGACTGCACCGGAAACAGGAAATTACACTAAGAACGCAGCTAATGCGGGAAGTGTTTTAGGATCCGCCCAAGGTGGCTTTGACGCCAAACAGTGAAGGCTTTTTAAGCCGGAAAGTTTTGTGAGGTGATCATATGCCGCTTATGGGCGCTCTTTATGTAGGTGCATCCGGATTACAGACAAGCCAGAATGCCCTCAATACAACAGCACATAATCTCGCGAACATAGATACCACCGGTTACACCAGACAGCAGGTATATCAGGGGAACAGAGAACTCTTAAAGGTTGGAAATTCCTATAACAATACACTGCAGGCCGGGCTCGGTGTGGCATATACGGATGTCCGTGCGGTAAGGGATGAATTTCTCGATACCCAGTACAGGACAGAATCAGGCAGATCTGCCTATTATTCCACCAGTTATGAAGTCATACAGGAGATAAACACGCTCTTCGGGGAGACCGAAGGGGCGGAATTCCAGACATCTCTTCAGGATCTGAGGGATGTGCTTGAAAATCTCTCCAAATCCCCTTCGGATGCAACGGTGCAGTCGGCTCTCGTCAGCACGGCTTCCCAGTTCCTGGACAGGGCGAATGCGGTTTATACGGATCTGGCCAATTATCAGAACAACTTAAACCAGCAGATCGTTGACCAGGTGGACAAGATAAATGAGTACGCCAAGCAGATAGCGGAATTAAACAAGAAGATAACAGCCTATGAAGTGGCTGATGTGGAAAGCCCCAACGACCTCCGTGATGCCAGGGATGAGATCCTGGACGAGCTCTCCGCTTACGGCAGGATCACCTACAGGGAGGATATGTACGGGAGAGTCAAGGTGTTCTTCGAAGGAGTTACCCTGGTGGACGAGGAAGACACCAATCCCATGGAGGCAAAGATACTGAAGGGAGACGAGGAAAGCGGCTTTGTGACTCCCATATGGGCCATGTATGATGACCAGAAGGTCTTCAATATGAAGCAGGAGGTCAATCCCGACATAGGTTCCGATAACGGATCCTTAAAGGCCCTGACCTTTATGAGAGGCGATAAGAACGGAACCTGGGTGGATGTGCAGAAAGCAGCCTATGACAGCACCGATCCCAAATATGCGCTCTATAACGACGGAATACATGAGGCATACGGAGAACTTGGAAAGATCTCCTTTACGGGACCCGCGGGTTTCAACATCTCCAATATCCAGGCAGAGTTCGACAATCTTATTCACAATATAACCACAAGGATAAACGATCTTCTGACGGATAATCATACCAACGGATCACCCGAGCTTTTCCAGAGGATCACGGAGCATAACAGCCCTACCGCTGTTTCCGCCACGGAAGTATCCTGCAGGGACTATGAGGAAATTGAGCTGGACAGCTCCATAGACGGCAAGAGGCATGAAAACGCCACCTATACCACCATGAACCTGATGATCAACAAGGAGCTCTTAAGGCAGCCTTCCCGCTTAAGCGACAAGGGCTACGGCGGTTTCATCAAAGAGGACCAGACCGTGGATTACGAAAAGGCCAAGCAGCTTGCGGACTCCTTCTACGATCAGAAGTTTGCCCTTAATCCCAATACGGTTACGGAGCTGAACTATGAAAAGTATTATATCGACGTAGTCGGCCAGTATGCGGACATAGGCAATACCTATAAGAGTGTAAGCGAGGCCCAGGAGGCATCGGTGCTCTCCATAGAGAATTCCAGACAGCAGGTGGTGGGCGTTTCCGATAACGAGGAACTCACCAAGATGATCAGATTCCAGAACGCTTACAATGCCAGCAGCCGTTATATCAATACGGTAAATACCATGCTGGATACACTGCTCAATTCTTTGACCTAAGATAACGGAAGGGGGACAACATGGCTACATCCCAGTTTTTCGGACTGATGATCGGATATTCCGGTCTGACAGCATATCAGGCGGCTGAAAACACGGTCGCAAATAACGTGGCCAACGTGGAGACGGAGGGCTACTCAAAGCAGTATACCGCAAGGAAGGCTTCCGACGCCTTAAGGACCTATACCTCTTACGGCATGCAGGGAACCGGCGTTACCGTTACCGGCATAGAGCAGTACAGGAATCTCTACTTCGACAACAAGTACTGGGACAACAATTCCGACGTGGGACGCTATGAGTCCCACGGGCTTTATATGACAAGGATAGAGAAATTCTTTGAGGATTCCTCTTCCGTAAAGGGTTTCTCCACCATATATAACAGCTTTTTCTCCGGACTGGAGGAGCTTTCCAAGAATCCGGGACAGACCTCCACGAGGACCGCATTTATCGGTACGGCCCAGACTCTTACGGAATACTTCAGGACCATGTCCAACAGGCTTAAGAACGAGCAGGAATCCCTGAATTCCGAGATCAAGACCACGGTTGAGAGGATAAATACCATTGCGGAGGAGATCGCTTCCTTAAACAAGCAGGTGAATGTCATTGAGCTTCAGGGTCATTCCGCCAATGAGCTCAGGGACAAAAGGGCTCTTCTCGTAGATGAGCTTTCAAAGATCGTGGATGTGAAGGTGACGGAGACCCCGATCCTCAATGAATCCGACAACAATAAGCCCACGGGAGCCAACCGCTACATCGTCCAGATAAGTAACGGCGCCGCACTGGTGGAGGGATATGACTATAATGAGCTTGAGGTTATCGGGAGGAGCACCAAGGAGAGACGGCACCAGACGGATGTGGACGGCCTTTACGATATACGCTGGAAAAATACCCAGTCACCCTTCAGTGTCATGGCGGATAATCTTTCCGGCAGCTTAAAGGCCCTTTTTGAATTAAGGGACGGAAACAATAATGAGATCTTAAGGTGTGACAGCGTTGACTGTCACAGCGGTTCCGTTACAATGAAGATCCCCAACACCAACGGAGAGACCATGGAAGAGGTGGTTTCAAAGCTCAATATCCCTCCGGAGGGAGTTGTGAATGTGGGAGGCTACGACTATCATTACGAGAGCTGGAGCCTGGATGAAGATACCCATACGGGAGAATTTATATATACCTTCGTTTTAAGCCCCGGAGAAAGTGACCCCAGTTCCTTAACCGGACAGAAGGCAAGGGTTGGCAATCCCGTGGATTATCAGGGGATCCCCTACTACATGTCCCAGATGAACGAATGGATAAGGCAGTTTGCCTACAGGTTTAATGAGAGGGAAAAGAAGGGGGAGGACTTAAACGGAGATCCCATGGGTGACAGATCCTTCTTCCAGTATAAGGATGTTCACGGGGTTCTTCAGGAGATGAACGAGGATTATACCGGTGTTGTCTATTCCGAAGGACTGCCGGCTGCCAATTATTATCTCCTCACTGCCGAGAACTTCTTTGTAAACGAGGATATCATAAAGGATCCGCGTCTCATGAGCACTACCGAAAAGGACGGCGATGTGGATACGGACGCCGCCGACGTGGTGGAGGAGCTCTTAAAGATAAAGGATAATAAGGCCGTAATGGAATTCAGGGGCTGCACCTCATCGGAATTCCTGACCTGCATCCTTTCGGATATCTCATTGAATTCCATGAGCGCCAAGACCTTTAAGACCAACAGTACCAATATACAGCTGGCGATCCAGACCCAGAGGGATTCGGTTTCCTCGGTGGATGATGATGAGGAAGCTCTGGACCTGGTAAAGTTCCAGAATGCATATAATCTTAATGCCAAAGTGATCCAGACCATGACGGAGATCTATGACAGGCTCATTCTTCAGACCGGAGTATGACCGGCATAACGGGCCGTGGCAGGTTTTGAACGGTGCAGAGAGGTGCCGTATGCAGCGCCCATCGTAAGGCGCGGGAGGCGATATGTTCAGGATAACCAACAAGATGGCGGATAACGTCAACATCTATAACATCAACGGAAACAAGACAGGGCTTGACAAGCTGAACAGCCAGATGTCCACCAGGAAAAAGTACAGCGACCCCATGGAGGATCCCCTTACATCCATAAGGTCCTTAAGATACAGGGCAAGCCTTTCGGAGCTCACACAGCATCTGGAGAAGAACGTTACGGATGCTATGAGCTGGACAGACAGCACCCAGACCGCAATAGATACTGCAAAGGAGATCATGCGTTCCCTTAAGGCGGAATACACCTCCGCAGCAAACGGAACCAATGAGAACAACGACCGCCGGACCTATTATGAGAACATGGTCAATGTGGTAAACGAATATTTCGCCACCGGCAATACCACCAATGAGAACAGATATATCTTTTCCGGTGCAAGGACCGGAGACAGCCTGACTTTTACCGACAGGAATTTTGCGGACAGGGCAGAGGAGCATGGCGGGGTCTTTCCCGATGACCATGTTGACACCTTTAAATACAAGAGCATTAAGGAAATCTTTGACCTGGAGGATGTGGAAAGCTATTCATATACGGCCAGGAAGGGTTTGACCGGCTCCGACGGGAGCAGCGGGGTAACGGACACAGAGATACTGGAGCTAAACAGTACCGACGGGAACGAGTCAAATGTTCAGAACGTGGAAGTATACAGGCTTCGTCTGTCATATGAAGATCTGGATAAGACCCAGGAAGGTATTTCCGGGGATGATACCCGGAAGAGCCTTACACTGTATGTAAACGGCGTCCAGTATCCCGTGGAAATGATAGAGAACGATTACGAAAACGATCAGGATTCTTATACCGGGAACAGAATATTCTTAAATACCACCACCGGCAATCTGTTATTCGGAAGTGATATGAAGGACCTGGTTTCGGAGGCACTTCTCGGTAAAGAAGAGGTATATTTCTGCTATGATAAGTTCCGCTTTGAAACAGGGGACGTAAAGCCCGAGCATTTCTTTGACTGTGTGGATGTAGGGCTTACAGAGCCTATCGTCTACAGCGATCATCAGCAGTCCATCTCATATAACATAGGTGACGGGCAGGAGAT
>JAFSKT010000115.1 GCA_017448845.1 Lachnospiraceae bacterium | reverse complement strand
TTGTTTGGTGGTACTTACACTATACCATATTTAGAGGCCTTTTTTCTATCACTTGATAGATGACAGCAACAGTATAAAAATGTCAAGGTACTATGCGGCTTTACGCCGCCACTGATTCATTCGGTGAATAATACAGGTTTAAGCATTCTCCCTCCCTCTTAGCTCTGCTCTCCTCTTCATAAGCGGGATACGGCTCTTGAAATAAGGACCGCTTATGGCGATTATCACGATCACCGAAGACACCAGTTTCAGCATATACGCAGGCATCTGGAACCTGAGAGCTAAAGTATAAACCAGCCTGAATATAACGGAGCCGACTATGGCACCAATAGCTTTAAGGGTAATGCCCCCTTTGGTAAAGAGCACCTGTCCGATTAGGAGGGACGCTAAAGCTATAGTCACCATACCGGAACCGATATCGATATTTACCGACTTCTGAGACTGGGCTAAAAGACAGCCGCTTAAAGCCGTAAAGGAATTGGACACGCAGAGCCCCACCGTTGTTGTAAAGGCTGGATCCACGGATGAAGAACTCACCATATCCGGATTGTTTCCGGTGGCTCTTATGGCAAGCCCAAGTCTGGTCCTTAGGAAGAAAGACAGAAAAAGGATAACCACCGTCACCGCAGCTATGGCTATTATCAGCCTGTAGCTGTCAGGGAAAGGCGTATCCTTAAGGCAGTCCTTCAGCATGGTAAATACTGTTTCCGTCCGGTTCATGTTTAAGAGGGAAGCATTCCCCATGATGGCTATGTTTATGGAATACCAGGCGGTATTCACTATGATCCCCGCAAGAAGGCTCTCTATGCCCATCCGTGTCTGAAGGACGGCAACGATAAAGCCTGATAGCACTCCCGCTGCCATGGCCGCAGGAATGGAAAGTAACGGATGCCCGGAAATGGCGACCACCGCTCCCACGGTGGCCCCCATTGTAAAACATCCGTCTGTTGAAAGATCGCATACATTCAGCATTGAATAGCTGAGATAGAGCGCCAGAACCGTAAGTCCGCCTGTAAGTCCCAGCTCCAGCGCCGTCTGGATCAATGAAAATGACATCAGTCAAATTCCTCCGCAGTTTTTATACTTTCTACCTTTGTACAGTAGGGCCCGAAGGTCTTTTTAAGATCATCAAAGGAAAGCCCCACCTTTTCACATATTTCAGTATTGATGGTAGCGGTTCCGTTATCAAAGGTCCGTACCGGTGTAGATGCGGGATCTGCGCCGTTTATCAGGATCTCTGCAACCATTTCCGCTGTCTCGGAACCGAGATTGGCGTAATCAACCCCGTATCCCAGGAAAGCTCCGTTAAGTGCGAAGGAATCGGCACCGGCATAGTGAAGGATACCTGCATCCGCAAGCTTTTCATAGATAGAGAGCTCTGCTGTCATTATGGTATTGTCGGAAGGTGTGAAGATAGCCTGAACTCCGTCTGAGATAAATGCATCTACCGCTAAGCTCACTTCATCCACGTTGGTTCCGGTGTGCTCCACATACTCAATTCCCTTACTGTCAAGGAATGCCTTTGCTTCTGCTATGGCTGTGGTGGATGCGTCCTGTCCCACGTCATAGAGGAGACCCACCTTCTTTATATCAGGATTCTGTGCCAGTATAAGGTTCATGATGGCGTTGGTATCAAGGTAATCTGAGGTTCCGGTCACATTTGAACCCGGCTTTTCCATGGATTCCACCACTCCGCAGCCCACGGGATCTGAAACCGCCGCAAATACTACGGGGATATGGTTATCTTCCGTTGCGGCCTGCATGCTCATTGCCACCGGTGTAGCAACTCCCACCATCAGGTCCACCTTGTTGGATGCGAAGTTCGCTATGATCTGTGACAGTACGTTGGAGTCCGCATTGCAGTTATCATATTCCACTTCGAAGTTAACTCCCTTTTCCTTTCCGATCTCGGTGAGACGGTTCTGAAGATTATCCACGATCTGATTAAGGGATGCGTCATCCACATAGTTGCAGATTCCCACCTTATAGGTGGTGCCGCTCTTTACCTCTTCCGCTGCTTCGGCTTTAACGCTGCCGTCCGCACTTGCACCCTGGCTTCCGCAGGCCATAAGTGATGCTGCCATGATAACTGTCATGAGTAACGCTGAAATCTTATTAAACATTTTTTGCCTCCTTTTCCGGTAAGCCGCTTTCCTGCGGCTTTCCCCATCAGGACAGGCCCTTCAGCAATAAAAAAACCTGTCCCACAGTAGTAACTGCTGGGACAGGTAGAATAATCTCCTGCGGTGCCACCCGGCTTGGTGTAATATTACACCCACTTAGCGCATACGGGTACAAAATTCGTACTGGCATATGCCGGACTTTTATAACGTAGGTCCTTACTCCGTCTCCCATACTCCGGTCTCCCGTTTCTGTTCGCCCTTAGAGGTCCATTCATCACTGCGCTCTATTCCGCAATCCCACCGCCTGCGGCTCTCTCTTATAGAGTGATGCAGAGATTACTCACTCCTCATCAACGGTTTACAGGAAGATATCACATACTTTTATTTCCTGTCAAGAACTTTTTTCAAAAAAATTTTTTGCGGTCTTATCAGGATGCGCTATAACCCTGCACTATCCTGCTTAAAATTTCATCATCCACGAAAAATGAAGCCGACTTCATCTTCACCTCATTTTTTCTTACCGCCTCAAAGCTTATTTTCCGTTCCTCTTCCGGAATATCCATATCCCCGAAAACCTTATGGAGGAAGGAGCGGAAATCATTGAGACCGGAGAAACCGGCCAGACCAAGGAGCCTGTTCCTCTCTTCCTCCGGCGCTGCCTCAAGAAAGCCCGGAAGATAGTATCCAACTGCCTTTCCGTGGGGCACCTTCCGGTTATAGGTAAGGGTGTAGCTTAGTGAATGGGGAATGGAAGTGCCGCTCTGGGCAATGGACATCCCCGCTAAGCAGGCGGACCTCATGAGGCAGGATAATTCCTTCTCCCCCGCTTTTTTCTCACCGGTAAGCACATCCTTTGTCTCAGCCCACATCCTTAATCCCGCATCGGCAGTCATCCGTACGTAATCATCGACCTTTGAATTAAGGACACTCTCCAGAAGATGGGACAGCGCGTCAACGGAGCTGTTCACTATCAGGTCATGGGATGCGGAGGCCATGTATTTCCCGTCAATAAGCGCATATTTCGGGAACACCTTATGCACCATGGACATCTTGGTCTTCCTGTCATGACGGGTAAGTACCGATACTCCGGTCACTTCAGAACCCGTTCCGCAGGTGGTAGGCACGCATACCAAAGGCAGGGCCGAAGCGTCCTTTGATGTGTCATAGAGATGATCAAGGTCAGCTTCGGGATGCTTTAATACAAGGGCAATGGCCTTTGCCGCGTCCATGGGGGAACCTCCCCCTATGCCGATCACAAAGTCGATGTTTTCTGCCCTGAATCTCTCTCCTGCCGCAAATACGGTATCCGTGGAAGGATTTTCCTCCACTTCGGAAAAGGTTAAAAATTCAATATTTTCCTGTTCCAGAGCAGCCTTAACATCATCATAGGAACCGTTTTTGAAAGAAGAACCCTTTCCCGTTACGATCAGGGCTTTCTTCCCTAAGGATTTAAGCTCTGCCGCATGGTTCCTTACACATTCCTTTTCGTCAAATACTTTTACGGGCATATAAAATTTCATATTGAGCTCCTGTTATGCATAAACTATAACTGCCATGAATTCCACGGTTTCTTCCGACTTGTTCTCTATGCCGTGCCCTGTTCCGGGAGGGCAGACAGTAACATCCCCGGCTGATACGGTCACTATATTGCCGTTATCATTGTATTCAGCCTGGCCTTTCAGGATATAGAAAAGCTCGCTGTCCGTTTCATGGACATGGAAACCTATGCTGCAGCCGCTCTTCAGGGTTATCTTTGAGAACAGACGGCCCTTTTCACATAATTCCTCCGGGCCGCTTATAAGGTTTGTAAGTTCCACCGTTCCCTTGCCGTCTCTCATGTGCTCCCTGTATTCTAATTCGCATTCATCTTTTCTTCTGATCATCTTTTGTACCTCCTTTGGTAGTTGAAAGCTGCGCCTATATCGACCCCTTTCCTATGAATTCCTCCACCTTTTTTATCTCTGTATTAAGTACCAGCCTCTCATCAAAACCGTTCTCCTCAACGAATCTGCAGGCCAGATCCACCTTTCCCACCCGGCTGGGATCATGGGCATCGGAATTGATGACTATGGGCGAATCATATTCTTTGCAATACTTAAGGATAGTCCTGTAATTCTCAAAGCAGTTGAGCCTGGATTCAGGCTTCAGGAAGGAACTGTTATTTACCTCCAGCGCCACATGGTATTCCTTTGCCGCCTTTACCAGCCGTTCATAATCTAAGGGCGTTTTGTCATCATCCGGGTGGGACACGAAGAACACCTTTTCATGTTTCATGCATTCTATCAGATTATCCGTATTTCTCTCCCTGCCCTGATCCTCATAGCAGACTTCATGGATCCCAACCAGAGCGTAATCCAGCCTTTCTATCACATCCTCCGGCATGGAAAGGGTGCCGTCGTTAAGCACGTTGATCTCGCTCCCGAAAAGCAGCTTTACCCCGTAGAGTTCCCTCGGAACCTGTCCCAGGGCACAGTAATAAATGGGCTCTGCCGTTCCCGGTATTCCCGGCGCATGCTCACTTATTCCTAAAAGCTTTAATTTGATCTCGCTTGCAGCATAGGCCATTTCCCGGATGGTGCCGTAGGCATGTCCGCTGACTATGGTATGGGTATGAAGATCTGCGCATATATTCATGATAAGCTTACACAGCTCCTTTCGTCTGTCATCTGACTCTCTTAGCCACTACGATAAGCCGTCCGTTCTTTTCCTGGTAGCTGCAGGTCGAAAGCGTAAGCAGCTCATCCCCCCACTCTGCGTCAACGCCGGTATCGTAGAGGGAATTCTTTTTAACATTATCTACAAAGTAATCGTAGTCCTTTTCATAGGTCAGGTCGGTAAAATAGTAATAGCGGAAGCGGCCGTTTTCCATGTCGCTGTCCTTTTCCATCCTGTAAACATCCACATCTCCGGGATCCTCATTTAATTTAAGGTCCTCTAATGTCAGTGGTGGCAGTTCTTCAGGCTTTTCCTCCGGCTTTTCTCCCTCTTCCGTGGGCTTTTCCCCGCTCTCCTCTGAGGCAGCGGCTTCGGAGGCCTCTTCCTGCTCCTTTCTCTCCCTGCTTTCTTCCTCTATCTCCTTATCCCTTTCGGCTCTGTCTTCCTTAGTCTCCAGCTCTTCCTCTTCAATGCTGGAATAGAAGACGCCAAGGAGCTCATATTCCTTCTCTTCATACAGGGTATCAAACTTTAACAGGTTATGGCTTTTGCCATAGCTCTCCTTTGCATACTTTCCAAGGGAACCAAAGAGGGTCCCGTCCTTCATGTTATGACCGTAGATCAGGGTATTATAATATCCGTCCCGCCAGATCATGGCTATAAAAAGGGTTCCGCATTCCGCGTCGCTGCCGTCTAAGCGCCTGTGGAGGAAATAGTTCTGGCTCCTTGGTGTATAAACCACCGGAGCGTTAATGGAGGACCCTTCAATATCAAGCCATCCCGCCACATAGGGATTGACCTTCAATATCTCATCATACTTCTGCAGGGGCTCCCTCTCCTCTTCGGCTTCGGCGGTTTCAGGAATTTCAGATCCTAAGGCCTCCTCCGGAGCGGATTCCTGCAAAAGCACTTCTTCACCGGTATCTCCCTTATCATCAGCGCTGTCCCCGCCTTCGCTTATCTCTTCCGTTGCCGCAGCCTTGTCTGTTTCCTCTGCCGCAACCGGGGACACCGGTTCTTCCTTAACGGCAGTCTGCGGCTCCGGGGCCCTCAGGCTCTTTACGATCATGACCCCGGTAAGGAAAAACAGTATGATCAAAGAAAAAACAAGAAATTTCTTCATCGCATCCTCAGCTGCATATCAGAAGCAGCGCAAAAAATACTACACTGTAAGGAGTGGTAATAAATCCATTCTCAAAAAATGACGCAAATAAAAGTGTATATATGCCCGTCATGGCAAGCCTTTTATCCGGACAGAACTTCACATCCGGGGAAAACAGCGAAGATAAGGTCCTAATGAGAAGAAACAGCACCGGAATAAATACCAGTATCCCGTGTACTGTCAGGATGTCAAATAAACCGTTATGTACTTCAAACATGAAGAAATTCTTCATCTCATAGGAGGAACCTATGCCCGTAAGGGGCTTTTTCAGGAATTCCTGCCAAAGCTCCTGCCAGATTAGCTCCCTTCCCGAAAGCAGATCCTTGTACAAAAGCCTGCCGTTCCATCCCGTCTTTCCCAGTAAAGTATAGAACAAAGTGAAGAGGATACTGCCTATGGTAAAGGCAAAAATACATACGTTATATATCGCTCGTTTGTTTATAATAACAGGCGTTAACAGATAGAACAGCCCAAAGACCGCCATGGACAATGCAGCGGACCTGGCCTGGTAGCAGACAGCAAGCAAAACAGATGTTACGAAAAATAGGATCTGCACATATTTCAGGTATTCCATACCCAGATCATTCTTCACATATTCAAGGAGGATCTCCCCGAAGATAAGTAAAATGATAAAGGCAAGCCCCACCATGTTAAAGCCGTAATCCCAGCGTACAACAGGATACCAGAGGAGCATGAGTACGGAACCGGCAAGAGCCGTTCCCCTCTTTATCCTGCCTGAGATCCGGAAGCCTCTTAAGATCAGAAAGAAGATCAGGACCAGGTCAAAAACGATCAGTGCTGCCCCCTTACCGGAACCCAGAACAAAGAGGTTGACAGGTGTTATTATAACAGCCACTATGCACGCTATGGACACCGGGTCTGTTTTCAGGATCTCCTCTCTGTTACCCCTCATATACAGGAATAAAATAACGCACAGTCCAATAAATACGGTAAGAGTTCCCCAGGGCGCCGTCAGGGCATAAAGCTTCTGATGGATGAAGGCTCCTGCCATGAAAAGCATCATGAGGATAAGGGGGATATATTCATATTTTTCCTTTACTCTATCCTGCATGGCCTAACCTCTTCCGCACCATTTCCAGCGCTTCCGTCACTACTCTCACTATCTCCTTATGATACATGAGGATAAGGAAGAACACTATACCCGTATTCCATAGATAGAAGTATTTCACATCCATGATAACCAGTAACGACTCGGCTACAAGCAGGCCGTAAGCCGCCATATCCCTGGGAAGCGACACCTGAAGCTTAGTATGACGCCTGACAAAGATAAATGCCAGTACAAACATTATAAAATACGAACAGAAGGTGGCGGAGGCCGCACCAAAGGAGCCGAACTTCGCTATCAGGAAATAATTCAATACTATATTGAATAAGGCTCCGGTCCCCGTAGCTATGCCCATGCTCTTTCCGTCCTTGAAAGCTAAGGCTATGGATCCCAGGAATCCCTCCATGGCCCCGAAGATTATGGATATGAGTAAGGGCGGCACCAGCACCCAGGCTTCAAAAAAGCCCTTTCTGAACATAAACGCCGCAATGGGTTTTAAGAAGAGTATTATGCCGGAGCAGCCGATGACCAGGATCGCCTGATAGAGCCTGTACATCCCGGAAAAGAATTCGTCCCTGTCATCTCCCTTATATTCCTTTACCGCCGACATCTGCCAGGCCATGGCAAATATCCTCTGTATGGTGGCAAGGATCGCAGGGATCTTGTATGCGGCCCCGTATAAGCCGTTCTGGCTGCTTCCCAGCATGAAGAGGATAAAGTACCTGTCTATGGCGTTATTTATCCAGCTGGCGGTGGAATACATGATAAGGCTTCCGCCGTAGCCGTCCATCTCTTTTCTGAGCTCCCTGTTGTCCCTTCTTCTCCTTAACCTCCCAGGACCTTCTATGAGAAGGAACATTATCAGTGCAGAGCCGGCAAAGGCTATGATCTGAGCAAAGAGATATCCGTATATACCAAGCTTAAATACCAGCAGAAATACCAGATTTGAGGCGATCACCAGCATGGTGCAGGACACGCTGCCCATGATCATCTTCTTCACTTCTTCCGTTCCCTGGCAATAGAGCAGCATATACTCGTAAAAGACGTTTGCCAGGTAGAGCACTATGAAAAGCAGGAAAAATACCCTGTTCTCCGGGAAGATAAAGGAAATCAGCAGGGATATCAGCGCCACGGGCACAAGGGAGATAAGAGATCTCCTTAAGCCGTGGTACAGTATCTCATCCCTGTCCTCTGTATATTCAAGGCCGTAACGGAGAGCCGCCTCTCCGGCATTTACGGAAAGCAGGGGTACCAGCAGCAGAAGGGATGACTGCATAACATCCGCTATGCCGTACTCCGACTCCGTAAGGACTGAGGTATAAAAGGGTACAAGCAAAAAAACCAACAGCTTTGACACAAAGCTGCTGATGGAAAAAAGCGCCATATTCTTAAAGAGATATGCGGTTTTTTTCGTGCTCTTACCCATTTTCCTCTAATCTCCCGGGGGTTCCTTCCTCTTTTTCAAAGACCGTAAGGAGCAAAAACAGCAGCAGGGGGGAATAATCCGCCCACATGAGATCCATATCGATAAAGGATTCTATAAAGATCGCAAATACTGCGGCTATGGCGCAGAGCTTTTTCCTGTTATCTATCATGACAGCCTCTGCCGCCTTTTTAAGCCTGTTCCATATTATAACCAAAGACCCTGCAAATACTATGAGCCCGTGTACTGCAAGGATATCGTACATGGCATTATGTATATTATACTCGAAAAAGGACTTCAGTTCCCGCCCCGAGCCTATACCCGTAAGGAGCTGAGTCTTCAGTATATCCCAGACTTCAAGCCAGATCTGCTCTCTCCCCGAGAATACATTTTTATAGAAAAAGGGCAGCTTTATATTGTAGCCAGTGGATCCGATAAGCACGTAAGCCCCCACAAATAAAAGGGACCCCAGGGTTGAAAACAGCATTAATCCCGTATAAATCTTTTTATGCTTCCACCAGCCTTTTGGGAAGATATAGTAGAAAAAGATAAAGAGCACCAGGGCAAAGAAGGCTCCTCTGGCCAGATGCCAGAACACCAGGGTAATGACTCTCACAAAGGAAATGACTATAAGAAAGCCGTATATCTCCTTTTTTGCGGCTATGGACTGAAGCAGCACCATTGCCCCGAAGAAGGTAAATACGGTAACTGTGGCGCCTGTATTTGAATTATAGGAAAAGGCCCTGTCGTAGATAAACCAGGAAACAAACATGATGAGGAAAAAGATCTCAAGCATCTTCCTCTGTGCCTTCGTGATCCGTATTTCCGGGGCCAGATAAAGGATCATCAGGAAATCCGCGATTATCAGAATGCAACCCTTACGGGATCCTATGAGAAACAGGTTTATGATGGCTATGAGCAGCGTCACCCCCAGGACCGGGAGCATCACATCCCTCTCCCTTATCTTTTCCCTTATATCCACGTTCGCGATAAAAAGAATGGCTAAACAGCCAAAGATTATCAGGGTATTATATATCTCCGTCACATGGTAAAACCAGGGAAAGGTCCAGGTTCCGGCATAAAATACCATCATGGCGATGAATGCTATATAGTTTAAGATATTTCTTATCTTTTCAGATCTTCCAGAATCCGGCAAAGCTCTGCCGCCCTCTTTTCCCAGCCCGTGCCTTCCCTGTCCAGGGACTCTAAGAGCCGTTGATTATTCCCGTTTTCAAGGACATATGATATCTTTTGTCCGATCTCGGATATGTCATCGGTATCGTTTATGATATCCGTTTCCTCCATATCCTTAAATAACTCCCTGACACCACACTCCTTGGAGATGATTATATCACAGCCTGAAAGAAGCGCTTCCACCGGCGCAAGTCCAAAGGTCTCGAAAACGGAATTCTGTATGTATATCCGGGAAAAAGCATACAGCGCCCTCATTTCCACTGTGCCGATAAGGCCGTGATCCGCGACAAAAGCATAGGAATCGATCTCTTCACTGTCTGCTCCCCTGTCGCCTGCAATATCAAGCCTTATATCTAACCCTTCTTTTTCCCTTAACTGCTCTATAGCTTCGCAGATCTTAATTATCCTTTTACGGGGCATTCCTCCCCCAACGGATAAGACAGATATGGGACCGCTTTTCTCTTCCTTCTTATGGTTTACATAAAATCCACTCCAGTCCACCCCGTTGGTAAGATGTCCTATCTTCCCCGCGTACTGAGGGTAGTTATCCTTAAGCCACTGTTCAAAGGTCGGAGAAACAGCAAGAATAAGGTCTGCAAGCTCCATCATCTGCCTCTCGTCGGCAGCCATTCTCTCGTCGGGAACACGGTTTATCCCGTTTTCATATTCCACGGCTCCATGCATTATGTAAACCGATGGAACCCCTGCACTTTTTGCCTGCTTCATTCCGAGGATATTCTGCCTGGAGTGGCCTGAAAAGATAACCCCATCGCACATACGGATCTTTCTCATTATCTCCAGGGCCCTCAGGATCTTCCCCCTGTGTTTTAAGGAAAGGGTATTCAAGGGCATGGCGGAAAGCAGTGCAGAAGTGGCGTTGGCGGGACCGGTACCGCTGTAACAGTCCCCAACCATGAAATATCTTTTTTCCGAAAGGTACTCCCTCTTTCCCGCTGCCATGGCGGAAAGAGCAGCGCCAAAGCCCATGGAGCCTCTGTAAAGACTTCTCTTTCTCAGTGCAAACTGCAGACAGAGCAGGGGATACATCCACTTTGACATCCTGTAATAGCCCGCTCCCCGGTTCCTGAAGAACTCCCTGTCATATCCCTTAAACCAGGTAGATTCATTCTCAAGAGTAGCGGCTATTTTTATCGGAACGTATGTTATTTTTAATCCCTTCCTGAAGGCATCAAAGAGGAAGATATTCTCCTCTCCCATACCGTATTTTGCGCCGGCGCCAAAGAGCTCATCCATCCTGAGCCCCGCCCTTTTAAGGGAAGACAGGCGGAAGGCTATCTCCGGCGAAAAGATCTTCATGGAATGAAGGCGGTCAAGGCTGCCCTCTTTTTTCAGAACGGGCTCATGCCTTTCCGGCCTCTCAATAAAAAATACCAGGATATCCGAATCCGGATTCCTGCGGAATGCACTCTCTATGGTATTCTCATAATCATCTTCATACTGCACGTCATTATCACAGAAAATGCAGTATTCCGCGCCCGAAAGGGCGGCTTCCCTGAGGGCCATATTCCGGCTTTTTGAAAGCCCCCGCTCCTTTGTCTTTACGAATAAGCAGTTTTCTTCCCTTTCCCGGCCTTCCTCATCGCATTGATCGATAAGGATGGAGGGGCCGGTGATCTTAAGCTTTTTCAGTATGGAAGTGTCGCTTAATCCCATTGCAGACAGGAGGACAGTCACCGAAGCCATCAGATCCTCCTCATCACCGCATTGAAGGCATAGAACATAAAGCACCAGGCGCTCCTTATGATCCCCAGATGCTCCACATTCCTGTACAGATTCCAGATCCGTTTGATAGCTACAAGCTTATTTGAAGAAAGGGTGCCGCCGCTCCTTCTGTAGATGGTAAGGGGACGGTTAAGACCCCAGGCGGGGACTCCCGTCTTCATGACCTTCCACCAGCAGGCTGTGTCTTCGCTGGGCACATCCGGCATATGCATGGTTTCCTTTGTCAGCTTTTCCGCATCAAACATAACGGTACTGGTAAAGATGGTGGTATTTTTAAGGGCTGCGGAATATTCCATGTGGAAGGGCACCTGGACTATCTTATCCACGGAAACCCCCATGTCATCTGCAAATTCATATCCCGTAAAGGTGAACTCCGCCCCGATCTTTTCCTGAAAGACTATCTGCTCCCTGAGTTTCTCGGGTTCCCACATATCGTCGGCGTCAAGAAAGGCAATATAGTGTCCCTCCGCAGCATCTATACCCATATTTCTGGCGTTGGCAGCGCCTCTCTTATCTTCGCAGTGGAGAAGCTTGATCTCCTGAGGGGCCTTCTTTTCCTTCCTTTTCCCGATAAAATCCTCGATGATCTTCACGCTGTCGTCTTCCGAATGATCGTTAATAAGGATCATCTCCCAATCGGTAAACTCCTGGGCAACAACCGACATCATGGTATCGTATATGAACTTTCCGGCGTTATGTACCGGTATTATCACAGAAACGGATGTCTTCATTCCTCCGGATCACCCCCGTTTTCCACTTCCTCTTCAATCCTGGTATCCCCTGCAGTGACGCTCTCCTCTGTCCCTTCCGTACTCTCCTTCATAAAGAGTATCTTTAAGGTCAGTATCATAAGCTTTATATCAAGCCATATGGAATACTGTTCTATATAGTAAAGGTCGAATTTCAGCTTATCGTAGGGCAGGGTATTGTACTTGCCGTATAACTGGGCATAGCCTGTTATTCCCGCTCTCACCTTCATGCGATAGGCAAACTCCGGCATGGTCTCCTTGAATTTCTTAATAAACTCCGGTCTTTCCGGCCTGGGTCCCACAAAGGACATGTCGCCCTTAAGAACGTTAAAAAGCTGGGGAAGCTCATCTATCCTCATCTTCCTGATGAAACGGCCCACCGGCGTGATCCTGGGATCATTTTCCGCAGCAAGGACTGCAACGCCCTTTTTCTCCGCATTCTCTATCATGCTCCGGAATTTGATGATCTTGAATTCCCTGGAATTTTTCGTACACCTTATCTGTTTATAGAATACGGGGCCCCGGTCATAGATCTTTATGGCTATTGCCGTAAGGAGCATTATGGGGCTGGTGAGGATTATAAGTATGAGTGACAGAATTATGTCAACCGCTCTCTTTATTATCCTCTCCTCATATTCCAGGGGATTTCCTTCCGTCAAAAGGAGGGGCGTGTCAAAGAGATGCACGGGAGAGGAACCGTTAAGGATGATATCCGATATCTTCGGCATAACATATATCCTCTTTGACTCTTCATAGCAGTATTTGAAGATAGTGTTCCTCTGTTTGGCGGGAATATCCCAGAGCATCACCGTATTGTATCTGTCTATGGTGCTCTTTAATTCCTCAATATCCACATCCGCCCACAGGACTTCCAATACGTTAAACTGATCCTGTCTTTCCTTCAGCTTTTTCTTGAAGTTTTCTATGGAATCGCCGCTGTAGATCAGAAGTACGTCATAGGGCCGGAATTTTTTCGAGTAAAGTTTTCCGAAAAAGCTTATCCAGATAAAAGAAAAGACTATCTGTAGCAGGAATACTATAAGAAGGGGCGTCGCTGCCGGGAACTTATATGAAAGCAGCATTACTATGAAATAAAAGAAAACATCCGACAAAATGGACGTGAAAAGGAAGGAGAACATGACCTCCCCCACCTTCCTTATCCCGACTAAAAGGCCTCCGAAGACCTGTCCTAAGAAAATAAAGACACCTATATAGAGAGCCATTACGAAAATATGGCCCCTGAGATACAGCTGGGTCCTGAATTCCAGATTATAGATCCTGTTTAAAATGTAAAGGATCATTCCGGAACATACCAGGATCATAACCGCACATATAACTAACATGTAGAGACGCCTTAACGCGTCAGATGACCTGTAATTCCTCATCCTACCTTTTGCCCATAAGCGCCAATATGACTGCACCCGGAACAGCGGGGATCGTCCCTATAAACGGAACAGAGTATTTTTCCCTTACTTCCGGAGCCGCCAGAGGCCGGAACCTGAGATAATGGCTTAAGTATTTAAGCTTAAGGATCGAGGGCCCCGTTATGCCTATCTTGCTGACATAGTATATATACCACCCGTTTGGATTCTGTTCCCTCAGTTCCTTTGCCCTGTCCGTAAGCCCGTTCTCCGTAAGGATACAGACTGTAAGCACCTTATCCATGACAGAGAGCTTATATTCCCTGTCTATCTCATCATATACCACATCTTCGGGGATGTATTTCTCGCCGTCTATCTCCGGGAAGAGATGCTTTTTAAGTACCTCTGTCCTGTAAATAAGGGTGGTCTCTCCCTTAAATCCCTTTCTGTACAGCCCGGAAAGCGTATCCTCCGTAACATCCGGCAGGTGACAGCCATAGAGAGGTTTGTCTTCAGTCTCTCCCTTATTTGCGACTATACCTGCGATATTCCCCTTTCCGGATACTTCATCCCACCGTTTCAATATATCAGAAACGGCATTCTTTGTAAAACAGTCATCGGAATCGAGACACACGAAAAGCTCTGTTTCAGCGGCTTTTACCCCGGTATTGTGGGCCCGCATCTTTCCTCCGTTTTCACGGCTTATGATACGTATCTCGAGTTTTCCCTCAGCCTCAAAGCCCTTAAGCACCTCTAAACTGTTATCCTTTGAGCCGTCGTCCACCGCAAGCCAGAGAAAGTCCCTGTCAGTCTGGGATAAAAGACTCTCATATAATCTTGGCAGCATATCCGCCCTGTTATATACCGGGGTGAAAACAGTGAGTCTCTTCAAAACTGCTCCTCCCATATGGCGCTGTAATCCGCAAGGTCTAAGTACTGGGGCTCTTTTAAGTCATATTTCAATATTACCCGGGTTCCTGTGGTGCCCACATAACTCAAGCCGCAGTCCGTAAGGTAACGGATGGAGGGAGAAGTCTTTTCCACCACCACGAACTGGGTATTGGTCTTATCTAAAGCTTCTTTGAAGCTGTCTTCATCGATCTCTTCATACTTTGCCACTACGGAAAGGAGCCGGTTCACATACTCGTTCTTCTCCGCAGTGAGGGCGTCCTCATAGGCGTCCCCCAGGAAATCCAGATACTGGGTCCTGTCGCAGGCTAAGAGGATAGAAGGGTCGTACTGCCTGATCTCCATATGCATATCCCTGTCCATGATGGCCACGGGAAACTTCATATCCGTATTGTTCCTTATCATCCTGGACACTGCAATGACCTCATCCGGGATCTTATAGGCGTTCTGACGGGGCTGATAGCCATTTGCATAAGTAAAGCTGCCGAGGCCCGCAAATATGAGCAGAACCCCTGCAAAGACGGCTATCATCCTGCCGACGCTCTTTCTCTCCTTTGTTATGTAAACCACAGCTGCCGCCGGCAGCAGCGCATATATGGGCGTGATCCATAGAAAACGGTAGTATTCCTTATTGATATCAAAGATCCTGTCGATAATAAGCGGGAAAAATGGATTATAAACCGTAAATAACAGCACTATGGAAGGATAGAGAAAGATCCTCTTCCACTCCCTGCTTCCCTTCAACGCTATGTAGATAAGGAGAAGGACATATAAAAGCAGGTAAAAAGAACTGCCGTTATAAAGCGATATACATTTGAAAAGATACAGGAGACCGTCTCCCGTTACCGAAATATACTGCATATTAGTAATATACCCCAGACAAAATCACATGGCAACAGCTATTCTTCCGGGGACTTCCTATCTTGGCATGGTATAGAGGACAAAATATCCTTTTACATAGAGGATATAGATTACGACCGAAATAAGGCAGGGCAGGGAAACCGCCGCGGATTTAACAAGTATCAGCGGATCCCTTTTTATCAGGAAAAGGGGCAGCATGAATACAAAAAGCGCTGCCGGGAACAGCATCCCGGAGCTGTTTGACAGCACTATGGAACCAAGGGACACCAGTAGCAGCAGGAGCCAGCAGAAACTGTCCCTGTGGTCCTCCAGAAGTTTTATGTAAACCAAAAGTATCAGGGGCAGCACCACGGAACCGAGTATGGTCTTTCCCTCATAGGTCCTTGTAATGAAAAACTCCGACGAAGTGTATATGGTGCTGTAGAAAAAGCATAGGAACATGGAAAAGAAAATGAAGATCCCGGTCTTTAAGAGGTCCTCCTTAAACAGAGCCCTTCCCAGCCTGTAAAGCACCGTAAAGCTTAAGATTATCACCACTGCTTCCATCACGGTCTTAGTCCAGATCAGGGGATGGAGCCCCGTGAGATAACACATCACCGCATCATTTACCGCATAATTATTGAAGAAGTAGCGCATCTCAAAGTGATCCTGCCACATGCCTGTATAGGGATCATAAATCTTTATGCTGTCCGTAAAGAGGGAGGTGGAAGCAGTCCCCACATAATAGGCCGCATCCAGGGTAAACTGATAGCAGTAAATGATGACAACGGACACTATCAGGATAAAGGCCCCGAGAAAAACCACAAAGGGCAGGTGTTCCTTTACAAAGGCCGCAGTCTCGGTGAAAAAGACCCGCCATTTCTTAAAATTCAGGATAAAAGAGATAATGATAAGCGCAATGAGGATCCCCGCCCAGATATAAGCTAAAAGGTGCAGGGGCCTGTACAAAAGAGTTATGGGAATGCAGACTATATCAAACAGTATATAGTACAGAAAGAAACCCGTGATAACAGAAAGGGTCCCGGAAAAACGGCGCTCCTTCAGACGTCCCGTTATCATGGAACCCAATATAAAATATATAAGGATATTAAATACAACCGCTGCAACGCAGCCGATAGCCGTCAGCATTTTATTTGTCCCCGTTTACCGTTTCCATGGTATTTACCCGGTTTTCCATATCCTGAATGCTTCCGTAGAGAGTGTTGATCTTCCGGTTCAGGGTAAAAACAGAAATTATCAGGAACAAGGTCACAAGGGCAAATACCACGTAACCTGTAACTATAATCCTCCATTTGGTCTTATTATCCAAGATATCTTCCTCTGTAAGGGCTCCCTCCGGTACCGTCTGAAGCCTTTCTTCACCTCTGTTTACAAGTATCCTTCCGCCTTGGGCGTCAAATACCCTGTCAATATAAGGGGCGATCTTCCCTGACAGAATGAGGATGACCACACCTGCACATAGAAAGATGAGCCTTATTATCACAGCTTTAAGTCCTCTTTATCCTGGGAAAGGTACCACTCGTATTCAAGCCTTATCCCTTCCCTTAAGTCTACTTTTTCCTTCCAGCCGATGCTGTGGAGCTTTGAAACATCGCAGAGTTTCCGGGGAGTGCCGTTAGGCATATCCGTGTTCCACCTGATCTCTCCCTTAAAGCCCACGATATCCCGGACTGTCTCGGCAAGTTCCTTTATGGTGATCTCCTTGCCGGTTCCGATATTTACATGCTCTTCGCCGCTGTAATTCTCAAGGAGATAGACGCAGGCATCTGCCATATCATCTACATAGAGAAACTCCCTCAAGGGGGAACCGTCTCCCCATAGCTCGGTATATTCAGCCCCGGCAACCTTTGCATCATGGAACTTCCTTATCATGGCCGGGAGCACATGGCTGTTCTCTAAGTCGAAATTATCATTTGGGCCGTAGAGATTGGTAGGCATACAGCTGATGAAATCATCCCCGTACTGCCTCTTAAAGAACTTGCACATCTCCATACCGGAGATCTTCGCTACTGCATAGGCCTCATTGGTCTCTTCCAAAGGTCCCGTGAGAAGTGCGCTTTCCTTAATGGGCTGGGGCGCCATTCTGGGATAAATGCAGGAACTTCCGAGAAACAGCAGTTTCTTAACCCTATTGTCATGGGAAGCCTTTATGACATTACACTGTATCATCGAATTAATATAGATAAAGTCCGCGGGGTAGGTACGGTTGGCGTTTATCCCTCCCACATGGGCGGCAGCCAGTACCACATATTCCGGCTTCTCCGTCTCGAAAAAGCTGTTTACAGCAGCCTGATCCGTAAGATCCAGCTCTGAATGGGTCCTGACTACGATATTAGTATAGTCCTTCTTCTCAAGGCTCCTTACAATGGCAGAACCCACAAGGCCCCTGTGTCCTGCCACATAGATCTTCGCATCCTTCCGGATGTCTGTTTTCCCTTCATCAAGCTTCTGCATCAGCTAAATACTCCTCAATGTTCTTTCCGGTAATATCCTTCATATCGGCGTCTACCATCATGTGTACCAGTTCCCTGAAACTGGTCTTCCTCTTCCAGCCCAGCTCTTTCTCCGCCCTGGAGGGATCTCCCCAGAGGAGCTCAACTTCCGCAGGCCTGAAATACTTGGGATTAACTTCCACGTAGATCCTTCCGGTCTTTTTATCAAAGCCCTTCTCGTTTACGCCGGTGCCTCTCCATTCCAGCTCTATCCCCACTTCCTTAAAGGCCAGCTCCGCAAATTCCCTTACGGAATGGGTCTCGCCGGAAGCCAGTACATAGTCGCCGGGTTTATCCTGCTGAAGTATCCGCCACATACCTTCCACATAGTCTCCGGAAAAGCCCCAGTCACGCTTGGCGTTCAGGTTTCCGAGGGGCAGCACGTCCTGATCCCCGTTTATTATCCTGGCCACCGCCTGGGTGATCTTCCTTGTAACAAAGGTCTCTCCGCGTCTCGGTGACTCATGGTTGAAAAGGATACCGTTGCAGGCATAGAGATCATACGCTTCCCTGTAATTTACGGTGATCCAGTATGAATAAAGCTTAGCTGCGCCGTAAGGGCTCTTAGGATAAAAGGGAGTCTTCTCCGACTGGGGAGCGGTCTCCGGTATTCCGCCAAAGAGCTCAGAGGTTGAAGCCTGATAGAACCTGCATTTTACGCCGGTCTTCTTTATGGCGTCCAGGATCCTCAATGTTCCTATTCCCGTGGTCTCAGCCGTGTATTCAGGCACCTCAAAGGACACCCCAACGTGGGACTGGGCCGCCAGATTATATATCTCCGTAGGCTGGATCTGCTCTATCATACGGTTTAAGTTGCTGGAGTCGGTCATATCCCCGTGATGGAGGAAAAAGGTCTTGTCCTTCAGCTCCTTATTGTAATAGAGATGGTCTATCCTCTTTGTGTTGATGCTGGACTGTCTCCTTATTATCCCGTGGACCTCATAGCCCTTTTCCAAAAGCAGATCGGCGAGATAGGAGCCGTCCTGCCCTGTGATACCTGTAATAAGCGCAACATTTCTCATGTCAGATCTCTCCCTTTAAATATTCTTTAAGTGCGTCTTCCCAGTTTGCAAATACATGATCCCCGGTGAGCCTGAACATATAGTTGTCCAGGATCGAATAAGCAGGCCTGTCCGTGCTTAAGGGGTTCATTTTCTTATATTCTTCCGTGGTCACGCGGTTGACCTTTGTGTCTTTACCCGCAAGCTCAAATATCTTCGCTGCAAAGTCCGCCCAGCTGCAGTCCCCTTCGCAGGTCCCGTGGAAAAGGCCGTAATTCTCGGTGGGCAGGAGATAGTGAAGGGCTTTCGCAAGCTCCTTCGTGCTGGTGGGATTGCCCACCTGATCGCAGACTACGCTGACCTCATCATGGTTTTCCGAAAGCTTAAGCATGGTCCGGACAAAGTTCTTTCCGTCCCCGTAAAGCCAGGCGGTACGTACGATAAAATAGCGGTCCGCGAAGGCTTTGACAAACTTCTCGCCCTGAAGCTTTGTCCTTCCGTAGGTACTTACAGGTCCCGTTTTATCAAATTCCCTGTAAGGCCTGTCACTGTTGCCGCTGAAAACATAGTCCGTGGAAACATGTAAGAGCTTAGCCCCTGTCTCCCGGGAGGCAATGGCTAAATTCCTGGGCCCTATGGCGTTGATCTTATAGGACATATCCACGTCCTTTTCCTGAGCATCCACTGCGGTATAGGCTGCGCAGTTTATGATGGCATAGGGCTCAACCTCCCTCACGGTCTTCATTACCGCATCCACATCCGTAATATCTAAGGAATGAATGCCATCAGCCTCGAAAACATCCGTATTGTATAACTCGTACTCCGTGCCTGAAAGTTCAATATTCATGGCTCTTCCAAGCTGTCCGTTGGAGCCGGTAAGCAGTATTTTCTTCAATTTTTCCTCCCTTTATGAAGTGCCCTGACCTCTGTGTATTTTATCATCATTGCTTTCTTATTTCAAATTCCG